>DVDU01000209.1 GCA_015296065.1 Oscillatoriaceae cyanobacterium M33_DOE_052
CTATACTACCCCCATTCTCTATGTACTCTATGACTCGTTTTCTCAAGTCCAGACTATAAGCCATTCTGACCCCTCCCTCATAATTCTTCTCAATTTTAGCACATCTGGCTTCCCTCTCACTCTTATTTGAAATGACTATAGCTGGTGAAAAACACTCCTCATATTTGCCACCTAGAACGCACGGAAATCACATCGGTGGTGTGATTCATCGTTTGACATGATTTCCCTGCCCCTAAACGCAACTGTTTTGAAACCCTTATGTAGTGAGGGTTTCAGGGGCAGCTTCCTCGTTAGCCTGCACGGCTAGTCTCCACTGATTTCTACTAATGTCTCGCCAGCCGCTAAAAGTTCTAAAGCTCTAGGTAACATCTCACTCAGAATCTCACGCAACCGAAGATTTCCGGCTCCTCCGCATCTCTTAGTCCAAGATTACGCAAAGCTACTGCTTCAACCCCAAATGTGCTAGTAATCCAAGTGGCAATTGCCGGAGATAGATGTGCATCTACCCAGATTGTCATGGCACTAAAACTGGGTGATTAAGTTTCCGTGAGGCATATAAAAGCGATGCTTTCAGATCGTCTGCTTCCAGATCGGGCATTTCCTCTAGAATTTCTGCCGCCGTTAGACCCGCAACAAACAGATCTAGCACATCTGATACCCGGATTCTCATCCCTCGAATACAGGGACGACCACCGCACTGTTGGGGATTAATCGTAATTCTTTCCAGTAAGGCTGACATATCACAAGTGAGGGGTTTCTGATATGGGAATTTTAGCACAAGGTTGGGGGCAGCGATCGGCAGACTACTCATCCTGAAGTAAAGCTAACAATCCGATCGGATACCGCCCAGGCTGCATAATTGAGAGCCTGACGAATGTCTTCTTCCTCCAACTCTGGATACGAGTCTAAAATTTGTTGAACCGATAACTGACTAGGGAGTAGCTTCAGGACAAATTCTCCCGTGAGCCGCATTCCCCGGATTGTTGGTTGTCCAAGGCACTGCTGGGTTGATGGTAATACGATCTAGTTCCGCGATCGCCATGAGACTCCTTGAAGTATCTTGACTTTTCTCCATTCTGACATAAGGGCGATCGCTCTTACTTATGCAGAGAAACCGGGTTTCTGGCAAAATCTTGGTGAGGATGCAGAATTCCTAAAAGAAACCCGGTTTCTGAGTCTAGGGGATAGAGGATATGGCATTAGCCATCAATAGCATTGATGACAAATTCCTTAAACATAGCAACGGAAATAATGATTGTGTTAGGTAGAAGTGCCTGCATTTCTTCAAAATCGCGATCGCCTGTAATTAAAAAATCAGCCTCACCGACAACTGCACAAGCTAAAAATTTTTCATCTTGGCGGTCTCTAGGAAAATTCACATTGACTGCTACTTCAATTTTAGCGATCGCTGACTCAACAATATTTACCCATTTTTGCTTAACTGTGTCACTTAACTTAAGTTTTGGCCGATTTAAAACCTCTCGGTATTCCTGGATAATTGCATCCGATCCAATCCATTCCCATTCATCACTCGCTATAATAAAACTAATTATTTCTTCTGGCTTTCCATCGGCCAAGGTCGCAGAAATTAAGACATTGGTATCGATGATAATCTTCACTCACCGCTCCTCACCGCCTCAATTTCTGCGGCGATATCCGCTTCAGATAAAGGATTATCAGCGTGTAACTCTTGGACTTCTCGACATAATTGGCTAAATCTTGATTTTAGAGCTAATTTGGCTGGATCAAGCGATGGTTTGGCTTTTAAAAATTTAATTTTTTGGAGTTTTTCTTCCAGCAAATTTTGAGCAAATTCTCCTTTTAATATTGAAATTTCTATGGTCTCTTGAGCGTCAATATTATTAATTTTCTGAATGCTAATTACGTCTCCTTCTCTCCGAACTTCTACTTCCTCTAAACCCGTCAATAAGGATGGCGGAATAACCAGACCATTTTCACTGACTTTTAATCTCATTTTTACCTCTTTTTAATTCATAAATGCTCAGAACCCATTGCTGCTGATATCACAAAGGAATCCTTATCATCATAATCCAACTATATTGTTATTAGGAACAGCTTTTACAAAATATTACATTTGGCGCGAGGAAATGGTTAAATTGTCAGGATTTGCTGACTTCTGGGGACTGGCGGGGAAAATATCACAGCTAGCTGTTAAAAATAACATTCATATTTAGCCCCTAGAACGCACGGAAATCACATCGGTGGTGTGATTCATCGTTTGACATGATTTCCCTGCCTCTAAACGCAATATTACTCAAACCCTTGTGGAGTGAGGGTTTCAGGGACTTTCTTCGCCTTGGTCCTAGTTGGTTAGGAATTGGAAAGGGCGATCGCTCTTACTTCTGCAGAGAAACCGGGTTTCTGGCAAAATCTCTGTGAGGATGCAGAAACTCTGACAGAAACCCGGTTTCTGAGTCGCAGTTCCCCCCCATCAAAAAAATCTGTAAACTTCGCTTCAACCCACCCCATAGGCAATTCACTCATACTAATACCTCCTCTTGCGTCTTTCTCCCTAGCTTTATTCATGTTTGTGTTTTCGCTTCACTCAACATTTGTGAAATCACGAGATTGAGTGGTGGCAGGGATTATTCAACGGTTGCCCACACCACCACTGCATCAATTTTCCAATATTCATGTACCAAAACATCCTTCATCCCTGCCACCGACTTCCAGGGAATCTCTGGATAATTGAGGCGCTGCTCATTGGGGATTTTCTTAACGGCTTCACCGATAATTTCCAGCAACTTAACCACCGCTAAACATTTTTCTCGGTTTTCCAGAAATGATTGCAAATCTACATCCTTCGTAAAGGATTCAATCTCAGCGATCGCCTCTAAAATATCCTGTAAAACTTCGCCAAAACTTCGCTCTGTCATAGATATATCACCTCGGAGAAAACGCGATCGCGGATTCTTGGTTTTAATCCATTAACTGTTACCACATCCACTTTAATGGCAAATAGTTCACTTAAATAATCTCGCAGTTCCACAAGTTTTAGTAAGGTCGGAGGTTTCTGGTAATCCACTAAAATATCCAAATCACTGGTTTCAGTTTGTTTCCCTCTGGCGTAGGA
Source organism: Oscillatoriaceae cyanobacterium M33_DOE_052 (assembly GCA_015296065.1). GTDB lineage: Bacteria > Cyanobacteriota > Cyanobacteriia > Cyanobacteriales > Laspinemataceae > Koinonema. Next base: position 3,095 of record DVDU01000209.1, read on the forward strand.
ACCAAAAACCCCTATCCTCGTAATTTGATAGGTTGCCAACAACCACGATTTCTGACTTGCTAAAATCTGTAACACTTCATCCCGCGTTTTCATGGTTTGTCTGCCATCATTAATTAATTAGCCGCCATCCTATCAATCAATTCCACATCCTCATATATCGAGGCCAAAGGACAGCGAAAATCAATACTAATCAGTTCTAATTCTGGATGCTCCTGAGAGGCAGCATCTTCAGGATAGGCAGTTAATTCCCATTTCCCGGCATTGGTTTTGTAATAGCGATCGATGCTCACCTTTTCCGCATCAATTAGGACATACTCTTGCAGGGTGGGAATATGGCGATAGAAACGAAACTTATCGCCGCGATCGAAAGCCGCTGTAGTCGGTGACAAAACTTCTACAATCAATTTCGGGTAACTGATCGCCTCGATCGCCCGTCGATCGCGCTCATCACAACTGACTACCACATCGGGATAAAAATAAGGTCCTTGCTCAGAAACTTTGACCTTAGCATCTGACAAATTCACCTTACAGCCCTTCCCGCGCAAAAAAGCCCGCAGCAAGCTGGTTAAATTCACTGCAATATCATTATGGGGCAGTGTCCCGCCCGTCATAGCGTGGACTTCGCCATCGATATATTCATGCTTAATTAGTTGCTGGGCTTCCCAAGTCAGATACTCGGTAACAGTCATGGATGAGGGGTTGACTTGAGCAATCATAATTCGTCTCCATTGACATTAAACTCACTCATCATGGTCTCAATTTCTCGCCCAGCATTGCCCAAATGGGTAGCAATAGCAGCAGCAATCTCCTCCGGCTCGGTTAGCTCACCCTCTGGGTCATTGCTCGTATCCCGCAACCAGGCCATATCCAGATTATCATTTCGGGCGGCAATCTGCTCACGGGTGAAACACCGGAACCGCCCTGCTTCGCCCAAGTCAGTGCGCGGGGCCCTACCCAAGGGGTCATCCCCAAACGCTGCCTTAAACTCGGTTGGGTTTCGTTCCTCAACCCAACCTACAAGACTAATACCTAAATCTTCCCTAATTGCAAGGGATATTAGAGCATATTAGGCCATTTTGGGGCACATTCCCTGTTGTTTTTTGCCGAGCTTGTGAAAGCTGAAAGCCTTGTATTGTATATGGCTCAAGCGTGATTTGAACACGCGACCAAGGGCTTATGAGTCCCCTGCTCTACCACTGAGCTACTGAGCCGTGTTTTTTAGCACCTTTATAATATTAGCACATTAGGGCTGGTTGTCAATACCTTTGACAAAAAATTTTTGGGGACAGTAGAGACAAGGAGGGGAACTGGAGGCGAGGGGGCTCATCAGCCCCTGGGTTCTTCGTCCCCCTGCCCCCGGTCCCCCCTACCTTCTTCCGTCTCCTTAGATGTAACGAGTGAGCTGCACCCGGTAACGGTCTTTTTTTGTCACCTGAATTTCGCCTATTTCCAGACGACCTTTCCCGCGAATGGCAATTAAGTCACTGGTTTTAACCTGATAGCTGCTACTAGAGATTTCTTTCCAGTTGACCCGCACATCGCCACCAGTAATCATTTCAGCCATTTTGCTGCGGGACATGCCGAAACCGGCGGAGGCGATCGCATCCAGACGCAGAGAAGCCTCAACCGTCGTCAGCTCCTTTTTCTTCGGTTCTTTGACTTTCAGCTCGCTGAAATCGATCGTCTGCACTTTCACCGGGACAGAGCGCACCTGTTTCAGTTCCATTTCTAGAAACGGGACCAATTCCGGCACCACAATTGCCTGGGCTCCCCGTTCCCCCAGAACCAGAATATCACCAGTTTTCTCCCGCACGATACCAGTACCGAGGAGGGCGCCGAGGAAGTCGCGATGGTTGGCAGTATCAAACAGAAAATTACCCGCAATTTCCACCGCCGCGATCGCCACTTGGTTTGGTTCCAGGGGGAGTTCGGCGCGAGCGATCGCCAGCCGTTGGCGTTCCGCTTGCGGATAACCCCCCCAAGGCACAATGCTCACCTCCGTCAGTCGCCCAAAAGCCGTTTTCACCTCCGCCAATTCTGGCGGTGACAGAAAATCTGTCATCACCACTTCCCAAGTTTTGATTGCCTGCTCCGCTTTATCCACCACCCGGGACAGGCAATCTTTATTTTCCACACCTTTTAACAGTTCTAGTTTAGGCAGCATATTTCCATAAAATTATCTGATTACTGGACTGGAACGACCCAAGAGACTGGGGGAAAAGGTTCTTACCTAGGCTTTAGCCCCCAAAAACCACCAGGAGACTGGGAGACGACGGGCGCCGGAGTCAACACTTTAAGTAGATAAGGTGGTATATAAGATTTTCAACAATTCTTGATTAGTATAAGGTTTTGATACAAAAGCTTGCACCCCCATGCTAGCTGCCTCTGCGGTCATCGCGTGACCGCGCAAACCGGTAATAGCGATAATTTTAACATCCGGCTCGATCGCTTGCAAACACCGGATCGTACTAGGTCCATTGCGAGCTGGCATCATCAAATCCAGCAGTACCAAGCTAATTTCATCTTGATACTGGACATATAAATCCACAGCTTCCAGACCATTACTAGCAGTTAACACCCTGTAGGCATATTTTTCCAGAGTCGCTTTAGTGATTTCGCAAATCGGCGCCTCATCATCCACCAGGAGAATAAGCTGCCCTGCGCCAGCAGGCATATCTCGATCTTCCTCCTGGGGAGCCTCCGCCGCCTCAAACGCGGGCAAGTAAACCGTAAATTCCGTCCCCTGCCCAACCTCACTCTCCACACAGACAAAACCGCCGTGACTTTTCACAATCCCGATCACCGTAGAAAGTCCCAATCCGGTGCCTTTCCCAGTCTCTTTGGTAGTGAAAAAGGGTTCAAAAATCCGGTCTAAAATATCCGGGGGAATACCACTCCCAGTGTCTCCCACTTGAATCATCACATAATCGCCCGGTTTGACATTGCCAAGCTGATTTCTGGCTTCCACTTCTGACACAACAACATTAGCAGCTTTAATTGATAAAGTCCCCCCATCTGGCATGGCATCCCTAGCATTAACGCTGAGATTCATCAGGATTTGATGCAATTGGGTAGTATCACCATAAATCAACTGGAGGTCTCTGGGTATGTCCGAGAAAAATTCAATAGATTTAGGGAAAGTTTCCTTGGCGATGGCCACAATTTCATTAATCAAGTGGCGGACTTGGACAACGCCTCGCTCTCCTTCAAAACCTTTGGCAAAAGACAGAACTTGCTTAATTAATTCCGCGCCCCGTTTAGTATTAGTTTCCAACATTTGCAGCATCAGATCCCGCTTATCTGGGGGCAGTTCGATTTGCAAAAGCTGTACGGCTCCGAGAATCGGTGTGAGAATATTATTTAAATCGTGAGCAATACCGCTAGCCAGAGTCCCGATACTTTCCAAGCGTTGAGTGCGGAGGAACTGAGATTCAAGTTTTTTCTTTTCCGTGATATCCGTATTGACAGCCAGGATAGATTTAGGGACCCCCCGCTCGTCCAGCACCAGAGTCCAGCGACTCGCCACCAGAGCCTCTTTACCATTTTTGGTGATTTGATGCAATTCCCCCTGCCATTCGCCCCGGGCAAGGACAACTTTTTTTGCCTCAATTAGGGAAGATGCACTTTTGCCCCCCAAGAGCTGATACCCATTTTGGCTCACCGCTTCCAATGCGGTCCAGCCGTAAAGATGTTCTGCGCCTTTATTCCAGAATAAAATGCGGTTTTCCAAATCCCAAACCATAATTGCATCGGTAGCAATATCCAGGAGAGCTGCTTGCTCTTGAACTTGGGCCTCAGATTTTTTCCGTTCTGTAATATCAGACCAAGCCCCAACAATTTCCTCGACTCCCCCCTGTGGGTTACGCACCAGCTTCATTTCATCTCGCAACCAGCGATAGGAGCCGTCGTGGTGGCGAAAGCGGTATTCAAAGGCATGATGTCCTAATTGGAATAAGCGGTTGAACTCAGCGAAGACATGGGGCTTATCATCTGGGTGAACCCGTTCCACCCAGAAATTAGCCTCAGAGAGGAATTCTTCTGGTAAATATCCGAGCTTTTCCGTGATATTGTCGCTGACAAAGGTGGCGCTATAATCTCCCTTAGCTTCACTGGTGTAGATAATAGCTGGGCTAGAGGAGAGGAGGTGTTGCAGCCGCGCTTGGGTAGAGCGTAGCATTGCTTCTGTGCGCTGGAGTTCATCAATTTTAGATTGGAGTTCTGCCTCTCGTACCACCCGTTCCGAGACATCCTCGATCGTGGTGATAGTCCCCAGCACCCGCCCATGTACCATGAGGGGGGCAATGCGAACGCTCTGGAACATTTGCGGCAATTTGCTATTGACAGCGATCGCCGGTAGGGGGAGCAGATAGCCATGTAGGCGCTGGGATAAGAACACCACTTGACCGCTGAGAGCCTGATTGTAAAACTTTTCCAGGCGCCTTTGAGACAGTTGTGGATAGGCTTCTAGCAAATAGCGCCCCATCATTGCTGGTGCCAACAAGCCGCTGTGGATTTCCAGCCAATGGTTCCACCCGGTAATTTTTAAATTGATATCCGTGGTGAATATGCCTTGGTCGGCGTGGTCATTCAACCAGCCCAAAAGTGCCAAGTTTTTTTGTAAGTTATAGTTCAAATCAATCATACTGTGACAGGATGAATTTTGCTTATATTTTTAAATATAATTTATATATAATTGATATTTTCTGCACTACTAGCCTGTTTAACAAGTAAAAATCCGCGCCTACCAAGTATTTAAATGTGAGCCAACCGGGAGTTTAAGCGCTATTTTGAGCGGCATTTTCCACAGAAATATCAGCCCACTCGTCCACCGAGGTGAGCAGCTTTTCCAAGGAGACAACACCCAAAACCATGACCAGATAACCTGTGACCGCGTTTTCCCGCAGGCGAAAGGCGGTGTAAACTACCATTGCGTAGCGCATTTCTTCCTTACCAATTACCAAAGAGTGCAGCAACCCGTCGAGAGCTTCCAGGTACAGACGGGGTACAGAAAAAGAGATTTGGATTTCCAGGAGATTGCCAAACACGCTCAAACAGGCATTGAGGAGGATATTACCCACCTCCGTGAGTACCTCTGCACCGGAGGCGTCCAGACGATCGCTGTGGGGACTTTCCTCGGGACAGACCAAATCTGACAGCATCACGGCGCCATCATAGTTGAGTAGTAACAAAGCATTACCCGATACCGGTCCGTGGAAAATCTGCTGTACCGTCGCAACTTCCCCCTTCACGAACGTGGCCAGTTTGGAACTTAGCTCCGAGATCGGATGGATAGAAACCATCGGCGCCTCTAGGAGGACTCGGTTGCCGGTCAGTTCTGAAAGGGAAGCCGCAGTGCGAGCAAAGCCGATGTTAATCAGCTCTGTCAGGGCATCCCGCTGTTTTTCTGTGAAGATTGTCATACTACCCCCTCAATGCCTAGCGCGTTATTGACTGCAGCCAAAACCTTGGCTGCCCCAAAGGGTTTGGTGACATAACCCACCGCACCTCCGGCCAAGACGCTGGTACGGGTCATTTCCTGCAAGTCAGCAGTAGCCATAATAATCTGGGCTTGCCCGTCTAATTGGCGCAATTTTTCCAGAACCTCCGTACCGCTCATTTCCGGCATTGCCATATCCAGCAATACCAGATCCGGCTTTTCCAAAAAATAAGTCTCGATCGCCAGCAACCCGTTTGTCGCTTCGATAATTTCGTGCCCCTCTGGCTGCAGAATTTTTCTCAGTATTTTCCGCGACATCCCAGAGTCATCCACAATTAAAATTTTGGCCATCATAGTGCCTCCAGAATCAGCCACTGCCTTGGGGGTAAAAGGCACTCCGCATCTTTTTGTCAAACCTGCTTCCACAAATGAGCGCTGTCGATCATAGTACCCCCTGCCGGATCGGCAACATTCTAATTGTAACCCAATCAGTGGTTCTCGCGCTCAAACAATTAAGGTGGTGGGGCAACCACGAGCGATCGCCTCGATGAGGGCGTTGCCCGAACATCCCCAGTTCTCCCATGCCGGTCATCGATAAATTGTGCCGACATTCCATTGCGGCCTAACGCGAGGAGCTAACAACCCCAAGGCGGGGAAATCCCCTAGGCTTCGGTTCCCAGACCTCCTTCGTCCTGGCCACCCCCAACTAAATCACCCTTGATGTAAAACTTAATGTTTTGGTGAAATCCCTACAAAAATTAGTTAAATTTTTCATCGATTTAAGCCGATTTTGATAGAATAGTAATGGCTCTTGACAAAAATTTAGCAGCGCCCCTATTCCACTTCCTCAAAAGCCTTTTTTCCCAATCATCTGGCCATCGAGTTCAGTGATTTTACGGAAAGGCTAGCACCTGTGAAACCAGATTTTCCTCAGTCTCCCCATAAAGGAGGAGCGGGGGCTGATGGAGTAGGACGGATGGGGAGCCCATGAGATGGGGAGATGGGCGAGAGTTCCCGCCCCATCGCATGGGCTCCCCGACGCCAACAGCCCCGCACCCTCCACAACAATAGTGAGCATTTTTGCGGGGGATGCTCAGACCTCAGACCGTTCCGTCAGCATCATATACGCGCAGAGTTTCCGGCTGGAACTGACGCAGGATGAGGGTGGCTTGGGTTGTGGCAGTGTCAGGCCCGCGAACCACTACCAGGTACTTGCCCTCATCGAGGCTGGCACGGTAAGAAAAAGCATCTTCACTGTCCCCAACCAAAGTCAAGCCACCGGCGGAGAAAAAGGCGCCCATGCCTCCAGAAACTGCACCGAGCAACCCCCCCACCACGTGATTGCCGATCGGTCCGGCCCAGGCAAAAGTATCCAAATCCGCCAGCACACTGAAGGTCAAACCAGCAAAAAACCCAAATGGCATCAGCCAGGTGGCCATCAGCAGCACTCGGCGGCGAGTTTTCTGGTTGGGGTCGAGCTGCCCTAACCCCTCAGCGCTGAGATATCCCTTACCAAAAATGGTAACTCGGACATCGGCGGCGCCCTCTTTTTCCATCGCCACGGATACGGCTTCGGCACTTATTCGATCGGGAAATACAGCTACAACTAAGTTCATTGGCTAAACAACATTTAAATGGAATTACACTAATCACACATCACCATAGGCAAAACCACAGGGATGGCGGTTCCTCTGTCCCGGCTTTGTGGTTGCCCCTACTTCGCCTGACCATTATCACCAAAAATTACCCTATTCCAGAATTGGCCACCTGATCCCGAAAATCGAAAATTAAATGAATCTTAATTGCGTAATCGACAAATAATGGTATAATTCGCTGGTTAATACCGAGTTGCTCCAGGGGTGGGTTCAGTAATTTATGAATCCTGCCTGCGGGATTGAAACACGAGGGGACTCTCAGAAGCGGAGACTCGGAAACGGGGAGACTGGGGGGTGTGTGGGGAGTCTCCCCACACACCCCCATCTCCCGCCGTGGAGAAAGCCCAAGCAGCTCTCCATCTCCGTCGCCCGCCGTCCCCAATTTCACCACCACCATCGCTTGTCATGCCAAAAGTTCTCGTATCCGATACTATCGACCAAGCCGGAATCGATATCCTCTCTCAAGTCGCCCAGGTTGATGTGAAAACCGGCTTGTCACCCGAAGAGTTAATCAAAATCATGCCGGAGTATGATGCTCTGATGATTCGCTCCGGCACCCGTGTCACCAAAGAGGCGATCGATGCGGGCACTCAGCTCAAAATCATTGGCCGCGCGGGCGTTGGCGTGGATAATGTGGATGTGCCCGCCGCCACCCGCCAGGGAATTGTTGTGGTTAATTCCCCGGAAGGCAATACCATTGCTGCTGCTGAACACGCTCTGGCGATGATGCTGGCCATGTCCCGCTACATCCCCGATGCTAATCAATCCCTGAAAAACGGCAAATGGGACCGCAAGAGCTTTGTGGGTGCGGAAGTTTACAAAAAAACCCTCGGCATCGTGGGACTCGGCAAAATCGGCTCCCACATCGCTGCTGCTGCCAAAGCACTGGGGATGAAACTAATTGCCTACGATCCTTTTATCTCCATCGATCGGGCGGAGCAACTCGGTTGCCGTTTGGTAGATATGGATTTGCTGCTGCAAGAAGCAGATTACATCACTCTCCACATTCCCAAAACTCCCGAAACTACTAACCTCATTGACGCCAAGGCTCTGGCGAAAATGAAACCCACCACCAGGATTATCAACTGCGCCCGGGGTGGCATTATTGATGAGGTGGCGTTGGTCGAAGCTCTCACATCAGGGCGCATCGCTGGCGCGGCTCTGGATGTGTTCAATAACGAACCCCTAGAACCAGATTCGCCCCTGCGTCAGGTGGGCAAAGAACTGCTCCTCACCCCCCACTTGGGAGCCTCCACCGCTGAAGCGCAAATTAATGTGGCGATCGACGTGGCCGAGCAAATTCGTGATGTCCTCCTGGGCCTACCAGCCCGATCGGCTGTGAACATCCCTGGTCTGTATCCCGATGCTCTGGAAAAACTCAGACCTTACCTACAGCTTGCCGAAACCCTCGGCAATTTAGTCAGTCAACTGACCGGAGGCAGGGTAGATTTACTCAACGTCCGGATGCAGGGAGAATTGGCCAACAACGACAGCATGCCGGTAGTGGTGGCGGCCCTTAAAGGTCTGCTCTCGCAAGCTCTGCGCGAGCGCGTCAATTATGTTAACGCCACGATCGAAGCCAAGGAACGGGGGATCCGCGTGATTGAAACTCGCGATGCTTCGATGCGTGACTATGCTGGCTCGCTCCATCTTTCCGCCAAAGGCGCTCTGGGAGAACATTCGGTGACTGGGGCTTTGTTGGGAGATGGGGAAATTCGGATCACCGATGTGGATGATTTTCCGATTAACGTCCCCCCAAGTCGCTATATGCTATTCACAAGGCACCGCGATATGCCGGGGATTATCGGGAAAATCGGTTCCCTACTGGGGAGTTTTAATGTGAACATCGCCAGTATGCAGGTGGGCCGCAAAATCGTGCGCGGCGATGCTGTAATGGTGCTGAGCATTGATGACCCCCTCCCAGAAGGGATTCTGGCAGAGATTATGAAGGTTCCTGGCATTCGGGATGCTTATACCGTGACGCTATGAGGTAAAAGTTTTGAGTTTTGATGTGTGGCCATGAACCAATCATCGGAAAAAAGCCGGCCTCAAAACTCAAAGCTGAAATATATGGCAAATAACTGGTGGGAAATTCAAGTGCTATGCGATCGCTCCTTGGAAGATTTAATCTTCCACAGGATCGAAACTTTTGGCTGTCGGGGCAGTGCCAGTCAAATCAAGGGGAATTCCTGTTTGCTCTCGGCTTATTTGCCGCAGGAGCAGGCTAACGTCCTGGACTTGGCGGCTCTATCCCTGATCCTGCGCCAAGATGCTCTATGTTTGGGGATGCAGGTTCCGGCAGTGCAGTGGCATTTGGTGGAGGAGGAAGATTGGGCTAGCAGTTGGAAAAAGCACTGGCACCCCCAGGAAATCGGCGATCGCTTCTTAATCTATCCCGCTTGGCTACCCCTTCCCCCGGATCCAGAACGTCTCCTCCTGCGCTTGGACCCCGGCACCGCTTTCGGCACCGGCGCCCACGCTACCACCCAGTTGTGCCTAGAAGCTCTGGAAATGCGCCTCGGAGAAGACCCCCAAGATTCTTTAGTCGCAGATATTGGCTGCGGTTCTGGCATTTTATCGATTGGTGCCATCCTCCTTGGCGCCCGCAAGGCTTATGCGGTGGATATTGACCCCCTAGCGGTCCGCGCCGCCCGCCGCAATCGGGACCTGAATAAAATTACCGAAGACCAGATGACCGTGAAGCTCGGGAGCATCGATCGCCTCAAGCAAATGCTCGACGCCCCGATCGACGGTTTCGCCTGCAACATCCTCGCCGAAGTGATTATCGATTTAATCCCTCACCTGGAAGCGGTGGCTAAACCCTCCACCTGGGGCATTCTCAGCGGCGTTTTGCTAGAACAAGCCAAACCCGTCGCTGATACTCTCGAACAACACGGCTGGCTGGTCGCCGCTCTCTGGCGCCGTCAAGACTGGTGTTGTTTCAACGTCAGACGATCGCAATTTTAAATCCTACTGCCACTAAGAACTAACCAAAGATTGGAGTTCCTGCACCAGCGGCTCTGATGGCATAAAGCCCTCAAACCGCTGCACCGGAGCGCCTTGTTTGAACAGGACTAAAGTGGGTAGAGCATGGATATGATATTGACTGGCTAATTCCGGATATTTATCAGTGTCGATTTTCACTACTTTGATCTGATTTTTCATCCGGGAGTTCACTTCTTCAAGCACCGGCGCCATCATCCGGCAAGGCCCGCACCAATTAGCGTAAAAATCCACCAAAACCGGCAGTTCAGAAGCCGAAATTAGCTCGGAAAAGCTGTTAAATTGCTTTTTAATAGCCATACAAACTCTGGCAGTGAAGGAACTAGAAGCGATTAGGCGCTTCTTCTCTATAGTATCGCATCCAGGAAAGTGAGTAACAGCCAAAATCGCCATAAGATCATATAGTTTGTTACATCATTTTCAGGAGTCGCGATGGAACTACTGCCCACTCAGGTGCAAAAATTGCCGGGAAAGGTGGCTTTGGTCACGGGAGCCTCCCGGGGCATTGGCCGAGCCATAGCTCTAGCCTTAGCCGCCGAAGGTGCCAAAGTCGCCGTGAACTACGCCAGTTCCAGTGGCGCTGCTGATGCCGTGGTGGCAGAAATTACCGCTGCAGGCGGCGAAGCGATCGCCCTTGGTGCCGATGTGTCCCAACCAGACCAGGTGGACAACCTCATCGCCGCCGTCACCAACAAATGGGGACAAATTGACGTTTTGGTAAACAACGCCGGGATCACTCGGGATACGCTGCTGCTGCGGATGAAACTGGAAGACTGGCAGGCAGTGATAGACCTCAACCTCACCGGAGTTTTCCTCTGCTGTCGCGCCGTGAGCAAAATCATGCTCAAACAGAAATCCGGGCGCATCGTCAACATCACCTCAGTTTCCGGTTTGATGGGCAACCCCGGTCAAGCCAACTATAGCGCCGCCAAAGCAGGCGTCATCGGTTTTACCAAAACCCTCGCCAAAGAGTTCGCCTCCCGAGGCATCACTGTTAACGCTGTGGCTCCCGGTTTCATCGCCACTGACATGACCAAAGACCTGAAAGGCGCCGAGGAAGTGCTGAAATTTATTCCCCTGGGTCGCTTTGGTCAGGCGGAAGAAGTGGCCGGGATGGTGCGGTTCCTCGCCGCCGACCCCGCCGCCGCCTATATCACCGGTCAGGTGATGAACGTGGATGGTGGCATGGTCATGGCTTGAGTTCTAGGCATATCGCATTTTGTCCCAGAGTCCTTTGTCCTTTGTGATGTTACCAGGGACAACGGACTGGGGACAAGTGATATCAAGTCCTATGGCTTCGTTTTTGTATAACTGAGGGGGCAACCACAGGGGGGTTGCCCTGGAATTGTCCGAACGATGCTCCTGGACTTGATATGAGCCCATCCATGTGGTGGCCCTCTAAGGAGCAGAGGGGAATGTGTCAGAGGTTATAATGGAGCTAATGCCTCTTTTGAGTAGGGAACGGGCATTGCCATGTCCCTAGGGTATGGGGACAGGGTATTGGGACATTGGGGACACGGCACAAGCCGTGTCCCTACAGATATTTAGGCGCAGTGGAAGATATCAGGAAGATCGAATTTATTGATTACTTATGCTCCCAACAAAAGATTATGACTGTCAGGAGAACATGGTGGCAAATCATGCCTAGTTTTTCCAGTGTAGAAGTAAATTCAATCCCCAAAATATGGGCGGATGTTAAACTGAAGTGGGGGGGGGAATGCCGGGGAAAATATATCTGGTTTAAAAAAATATTAGCGGTAATTTTTGATGCGTTTACGGTTACTTGTTTAGAGACATTTTTTCAAAAAAACCGAAAAAAAAATCTAAAATCAAAAGTTACAATCTTTCAGATATTTTTAATTTAATTGTGACAGTATTGGCTGGTTTTTGGGCTACTCGATCGCTCGTCAAGCCAAAATTGAACCCAGCCATTGACAGACAGACTAGAGTTGGTGGCCGAGAGCCTAGTCAGAATCTGGATGAGAAGCCTGGTTGTTTAAATAGAGCTTTTGGCCAAATATCCCATAAATTGCGCCACAGATTGAGGGAAAATTTACCAGTACAGACCCAAAAAAATCTCCATAATCACAGGCAAGTTATCGATAGTTTTGGTTTGTCTCCCGACCCAATGCTGTTGGTTACGGAGTCAGGTATATTTATAGATGCTAATGATAGTTTTTGTGAGTTAACCGGTTATAAATATGAAGAAATCATCGGCCAGCAGGATTTGGATGTAAAGATTTGGGAGAATCTCGAAGAGCGCGAGGAAATCAAGAAAATATTGCAACTGGTGGAGGTGGTACGTAACCAGGAAATCCATTATCGCAAAAAGTCGGGATTGGTGGGGACTGCACTGGTTTCTGCCAAACGCCTGGAATGGGATGGCAAATGGTGCCTGTTGGTGGTGGCGAAAGATATTAGCGATCGGATGGCTGAAATCAGCCATTGTCAGCGCGCCGAGGCAGAAATTCAGATGCTCCTGACGATTAACCAAGCCATCAACGAGGCCAAAGATTTCCACCAAGCTCTCGGAGTGGTACTGCGATCGGTCTGCGAAACCACTGGATGGCATTATGGCGAGGCATGGGTCCCCAGCAGCGACGGTACAGCCTTGGAATGCAGCCCGAGCTGGTACTGTCAGCGCAGTTCTTTACCGCCAGAAGTGATCAAGGCGATCGTCTCCTTCCGCACCTACAGTGAAGCGCTAGTTTTCCTCCCCAATGAAGAACTCCCCGGTCGGGTGTGGTATCGAGGACAACCCCAATGGGTTTTGGATTTTTCCACCGACATTGAAGATTCCGATATATTTTTGCGGGCAGATATGGCGAAACGTTGCGGGATGAATGGAGCATTTGGCGTCCCTATTTTCGCTCGCCCGTCTCATACCACCATCGATTATCAGTCCTCTCAAACATCTAATTCACCAGTAAAACTCCTCGCCGTGCTGGTATTTTTCATGTTAGAATCTCGGCCAGAAGACGAGGAATATGTCAACTTAGTAGCTACCGTCACGGCTGAGTTAGGAATAGTCATACAGCAAAAGCAGGGTTCCGCAGAACTGCGCGCCTTATTCGCCGCCATGACTGATATTATCGTCGCTCTGGACAATCAGGGATGTTATGTCAAAATCGCTCCCACCAATCCCGAGAAAACATACAGACCAGTGCCCAATTTAATTGGCAAGAGCTTGTATGAAGTATTTGAGCGGCAGCAAGCCGATATGTTTTTGAAATACCTGCGACAGGCCATGAGTACCCAACAACCAGTTCACTTTGATTACCGCCTTACGGTGCAGGGGGAAGAATTTTGGTTTGCTAGCAGTATGGCACCCATATCAGAAGAGTCGGCTCTGTGGGTATCTCGGGATGTGAGTGATGCGGCTCGCGCCCAAGCTGCTCTAAAAAAAGCTAATCAACAGTTAGAGCTTCTAGCTAACCTAGATGGCTTGACGGAAGTTGCCAACCGCCGCCGTTTTGATGAATATTTATCTCAAAATTGGCAGAAAATGAAGGAAGAATCATCTCCTTTGTCTTTGATTTTATGTGATGTAGATTATTTCAAGTGCTACAATGATAAATATGGTCATCAAGCCGGAGATGATTGTTTAAAACAAATCGCCAAAGCCATAAATAATGCCGTCTCTAACGGAAAAAATTTGGTAGCTCGTTACGGCGGGGAAGAATTTGCCGTAATTTTGCCCGCCACCAATATGAATGGTGCCTTGGCAGTAGCCGCCGCCATCCGCCGTAAAGTGGCGCTCCTCAATATGCTCCATGAGGATTCACAAGTGAGTCCATACGTCACTTTGAGTATGGGGGTTGCCTCCCTAATTCCTGATGGCACTTCTTCAGCCGAACAGTTAATTTTACAGGCTGATAATGCGTTGTATAAAGCTAAACAGCAGGGCAGAAACCGGGTTTGCTAGAAGTAGATTAGTGCGCGGCAATGATGCGGAATTAACGGCACAGACCGGGCGGCATGAATGCGGGCGGCGGACTCGCCCGCTTGTTCTTTCCTGGTGCATGATTATAGGCGAATTCTGCAATTCAGAAACTTGAATAATGCGGAAAAATGTGGTATGTCAGCTTAAAAGTAAATCAAAAGGACACGGCTGGTGTAGGGTGGGCATTTTGCCCACCCTACTAGAATCGGTAATTTTGGTGTAGCATTGCCCACCTGACTAGAAGCGGAAATTCTGCCTGAAAAAATATGCAATTTAGGTTTATGAATATTTTTTCAGGCAATTTTTAGATTTGACTCAGGGGAAGATCATTTGCCAGCCGCGAGGGGTTGAGGAAATATGTAAAGAAATGTAACAATACAGTGGTGCCCCGAATCGTGGGGATTTAACAGCAAGCAAATATTAGCAATCAGGTAAGGAAGACGAAATGCTGCAAAAATCAGGAAACCGGGTGCCGATCGCCCCTAGATTGGCAATATCCTCGCTCAAGCAAGGTTCCCCACAGGCAAAGCGAGGACTGCAAGTTGGGACATTTGTCACCCTGGGATTAGCCACAGCGATGATGGCGATCGCCGTGGGGTGGGTGGCGGGGGTAGCTCCCCTCAGCAATTTTTTTACTCAGTGGCACCTTTGGCAGCAACAACCACCAATTTGGGTGGAACTGCCCGAAGTAAGTCACGATTATTATCTGTTAATTCCCACAGTGGTGCTGGTGGGGATGGCTTTGGTGGTGCAAAAAATATCGCCTCGGCCTCAAACTTGGTCGCGAGTGGTGGTAATATCGATCGTGCTGGCGCTGACCGTGCGTTACTGGCTGTGGCGATCGCTCTCCACCCTCTACCTCGCCGACCCCATCAACGGGCTGTTTAGTTTAGGATTATTTCTCCTAGAAATTCTCGCAGTTTCCAGCACCGTCATTCAACTATATCTCACCCTGAGCAGCAAAGACCGACGGCGGGAAGCTGACCTTTACCAAAAAAATGTGATGGCCGGGGAATTTACGCCATCAGTAGATATTTTCATCCCCACCTATAACGAACCTGCCTTTATTTTACGACGGACAGTTATCGGTTGTCAAGCGATAAAATATGCCCAGAAAAAAATCTACCTCCTCGACGATACCAGACGCCCAGAAATTAAACAGTTAGCCGCAGAATTGGGTTGTGAGTATATCACCAGAGCCGACAACCGCCACGCCAAAGCAGGAAATTTAAACCATGCCTTATCTCAAACCCACGGCGAATTAATCGCCATCTTTGATGCCGATTTCGTGCCAACGGAAAATTTCCTCAGCCGCACGGTGGGTTTTTTCCAAAATCAGAAAATTGCCCTAGTGCAGACGCCCCAAACCTTCTATAACCCCGACCCCATTGCCCGCAATCTCGGTTTAGCGGCAACATTAACGGCGGAAGAGGAGATATTTTATCGCCATGTACAACAGATCAAGGATGGAGCTGGCGCCGTTGTCTGTGCGGGCACTTCTTTTGTGGTGCGGCGCCGCGCTTTAGAAGCTGTAGGCGGATTCGTCACCGATTCTATCAGTGAAGATTACTTTACTGGCATCAAGATTTCTGCCCTGGGCTATGATGTCATCTATTTAGAGGAAAAATTGAGCGCTGGTTTAGCGGCGGAAAATATGGCGGCATTCTTTACCCAGCGGTTGCGGTGGGCCAGGGGGACGCTACAGGCATTTTTTATCGATGCTAATCCCCTGACGATTCCGGGTTTGACCTGGAGGCAAAGGCTGGCCCATTTAGAAGGGATTTGCAGTTGGTTTAATATCCTGGCTAGGGTGATATTTCTGATGATGCCCATTGCCAGCGCTTTTTTGGGGGTGGTGCCTCTGAAAACCAATGGGGCAGAGTTGCTGTATTTCTTTTTGCCTTATTACTTGATTTCTCTGACGACCTTTAGTTGGTTGAATCAGCGATCGCGCTCGGTCTTCCTCTCCGACGTGTACGCGATCGTCCTGTGCTTTCCTCTGGCTCTCACCGTTGTCCAAGCAATGCTTTATCCCTTTGCCAAAGGATTCCAAGTCACGCCAAAAGGTAATATCCGAGCCGGATGGACTTTCAACTGGAGTTTGGCATTACCCCTCATATTGTTCTGTATCGCCACAGCTTTAGCCTGCTTGCGAGTTTTAGGCATATTTGGCGAAGTACCCATCACCCCAGCAATGGCGGAAATCACAGGGATAAATCTGGCTGTAGTTTGGGGCGGTTACAACCTGCTCGCCGTCATCATTGCCCTTTTCATCCTCATCGACGCTCCCAAACCAGATCCGGGCGACTGGTTAGGACTCCGCCGCGTGGTGCAAATTACGCCCACCACGGACCATCTCCCAGCAATTTGGGGGGAAACCGTGGCGATTTCCGATTTTGCCAATACAGTAGGTGGGGCGGAAGTGATACTGGCGCAACCCATCAGCTTTACGCCGGGGGTGCCTGTTACCCTAGAAATTCTCAGTGAAGGGATAAAACTGCGGGGCAAAATGTTTGTTTCGCCCAACAAAGCTCAGGTGAAAGCGGGGTTGCGGGTGCGGATTGCATTTGAGCCCATGACCATCAAAGAGTACCGCCAGTTAGTGGAGATGCTATTTTGCCGTCCCGGCAGGTGGCAACGGCAAAATGTGCCTGGGGAGTGGCGCGCCCTCCTGCTGATGTTGCAACTGTTGCTGCAACCTCCGGCTTTATTTAAGCGGAATCAACTGAGCGCTATTCCTGTTTCTCAAATTTGATTTCCCTACGGGTTTAAATCATAGTTCGGTTTGCCGCATCTTGGGGTAGGGTTCCCCCGATTTCCTGGTCTCCCCTACCCCCCAGCCTCACGAAAGGTTCGGCGATCGCGATTTTTTCAGGGTACAGAACCGAACCCAATTACCTGGAGAAGTTGGATAGATTGATACCAACAAACAACACCACTACCAAATCATCCAGGAGGACAGAAATATGGCTCTGATGCGCTATTACCCCTTACGTGAAATCGATACCATGCAGCGGCAACTCAACCGGTTGTTTGAAAATCTTTATCCTTATGCTGATGGTGAGCCAGTGGGATTTGACTATGTGCCACCGGCGGAATTGGAAGAAACAGCAGAAGCACTGCTCCTGAGATTAGAAATTCCCGGTTTGGAGGCCAAAGATATCGATATCCAAGCTACGGCTGATTCGGTGACTGTTACCGGCGATCGTCTGGCCATCCAGACCGATGAAAAAGCCATGTTCAAAAGCGAATTTCGCTACGGTAAATTCCGCCGCCAAATCTCTCTACCCAAGCGGATTCAAAATACCCAAGTGACAGCGGAATATAAAAACGGCATTCTCCATCTCACCCTCCCCAAAGCGGAAGCTGAGAAAAACAAGGTAGTCAAAGTGCAACTTGGCTAATCAGATCCGGTTAATTGCCCAGAGCCCATGTTTCTTTGTGTCCTTGGTGTCTTTGTGGTGACAATCAACCACAGAGGCACAGAGGGCACAAGGGAGGGCACAGAGGAATTTAGGGAGATTTAATTGCCTTAGCCAACAACTTCACCAACACGGTGAGGTCTTTTTTATCGAAACTTTCCAAGAGTAGTTTAGCGGCGGCTTTGGGTTCGGTGGGGAGGGCGATCGTCCCGGCGGGGAGGCTTTTGCCCTTGGTGGCGGCACCACCAGATAATGAAAGCAGAGCCGGACTGGCAGCGAAGTCCGCACCCCCAGCTACGAGAAAGTCCACCGCTTGTTTAAGTTCTTTGATCGCCAAAGGCGCCAGGACGAGATAGGAGTTTTTGGGATTACCGATGCTGGCGCGCACGGTAGTGACTAACTGTTGCCAGTTTTCATTATTCGGGACGAGTTCCAGGAGCCGATCGCATAGAGCCTGCATCGCCGCGCGACCTTTGGGGTCTTCTTTTTGCTTGAATAGCTGTAGCATCTGGCGCAGCAGGTCGATCGCGTTATTGGCAAAATCTCGAGGCAGGCCCGAGGAGTCATCCCCACCACTTTCCCCGCTCACCAGGCGGTTGAGGTAATCTTGCAGCTCCTCAAACACCGGCTCCGCTTGCTTGACGATTTTCTCGCCCTCCTCCGGCACCAGGCCCCCGGGGCTTTGCAGACGCTGCACCAAGGCTTGTAGAGTGTCGTAACCCTTTAAAAACAGGGATTCCAGTTTTTGGTCAACCTCGATCGGATTTTCCTTGAGAATCTTAAAAGAATCCTCCAATCTATGCGCCGCTTTCTGAATGCTGACAAAACCCAACATCGCCGCGCCCCCTTTCACTGAGTGAGCAGCACGAAACAGCTCATTGACCATTTCCTGGTCAGCCATCGTCGATTGCAGGTCTAATAGCCCCTTTTCCAAGGTTTCGAGGTGTTCTTTAGCTTCCTCGATGAAGAAATAGATAATCTTATCATCTGCCACGGCAAGTTTCCTCAATCTGAAAACGATCCGCAATCAATAGCTGTTGGTTTGCCCGCCTCAGAGACGGAGCAGGGCAGCGGTCCCGATTTTCCCAGTCCAGTCAGCGGGATCGCTCCCTTGACTTTGGTGGCCATACCCTAGTTTTCCCCCAGATTTGACTATTGATATCATATCTGAGGATAAAACGGCACCACCCCCATCATCCTCCCACCCATCCAGAGCCGACAGGAGGCACTCGGGGGAATCGGATCTATTTTTTCAGGATTTGCCGGTTGGGCTCGATGAAACCGGAGAATCAACCGGCTCTTTCCCAGAGACAATTTTTACAAAGGTTTCTGCAGGGGCGATGGATCAGGCCCAGTTGATCCCCCCACGGGAATGGCAATTACCAACTCCGTCCCGTGACCCGGTTCTGAGATGCAGTACAAGTGACCGCCATGTTTTTCCACCACAATCTGGTAGCCGATCGACAAACCCATCCCCGTACCGTAACCCACGGCTTTCGTCGTAAAAAACGGGTCAAAAATCCGGTTTTTCACCGCCAAAGGCATCCCCGGTCCGTTGTCAGCGATCCGAATCACCGCGTAGGAGCCAGCGTCCAGGGGCAAATCTTCGTGAGTATCACCTCCCGCCACCACCTCCGTGCAAATCTGAATCTGCCTCGGACCTGGTTGAGATTCCAGGGCATCGATCGCATTAGACAGAATGCTCATAAACACCTGATTCATATCCGCCGCACAACATTCCACCGCTGGCAGATTGCCATATGTCTTAATCACCTCAATTGCACCATCTGGCATCCCGTGCAGGCGATTTTGTAGCAGCAGCAACGTACTCTCAATCCCTTCGTGAATATCCACCCGCTTTCTCCCCGACTCATCCAAGCGAGAAAAATTGCGCAGAGACAAAACAATTTCCCGAATCCGCTCCGCTCCCACCTTCATCGAAGCCAGCAACTTCGGCAAATCTTCGCTCATAAACTCCAAATCCATCTCTTCGAGATGCGCCGCGATTTCTGGTGCTAATGGCTCCCCATACTTTTGGTAAAGTTCAATCAAATGCAGCATATCTTTAATATAGCTATCAGCGTGAGCAATATTGCCGAAAATAAAACTCACAGGATTATTAATTTCATGGGCTAAACCAGCGGCAATCTGACCTAAAGCCGTCATTTTTTCATTTTGCACTAACTGAGTTTGCGCCCGTTGCAGCTCTGACAAAGTGCCCTGAAGCTGCTGGGTTTGCCGCTTCAATTTGGCCTGGGATTTTTGCAGAGCCTCTTCTACCTGCTTGCGGCTGGTGATATCAAACCGAATTGCAAAATATTGAAACGGCTGGCCTGCTTCATCTAAAAAAGGGATAATGGTAGTATCTACCCAATAATAGCTTCCATCTTTAGCGCGATTTTTAATTTCTCCTTTCCAAATATCGCCGCGAGAAATTGTTTCCCATAAATCTGCAAAAAATTTCCGATTATGATATTGAGAATTAACTACTTTATGTGTGTTGCCGATTAACTCTTTTCCCGAATATTTAGATAGCTCACAAAATTTATTGTTTGCATAAGTAATTACCCCATTAGCATCAGTTATCGCCAGAATCGCTGCTTTGTCTAAAGCTAGCTTGATATCAGATAATTCCTTAATCGATTGCCTCAGCCGCGATTCGGTTACTCGCAACTTAGTAATATCACTAAAACTCCAAACTCGCCCTGCTATCTTGCTCCCCAAGTGAAAGGGCAGAGAATGGCACTCGATAATCCTGCCATCACTTTTTTTTAATTCTAACACCTGACAGTATTCTGCCTCCGGCTGGGCGTAGAGTTGGCGGATATCAATTAAAAATTTTTCGGGATTTTCCAAACATTCCAGGATATGCGCCAGGACAGCATCCCGATGTCCCAAACCTCCCCCATCCGCCACTAATACGGTATCCGGGATGCCCCACATTTCCACAAACCGGCGATTGTAGTGGGTAATACAACCGGCTAAATCAAAAGCGATGATTCCGTCGGCGGTAGCTTCTAGGGTAGCCTGCAATAATGCCAAGGATGCCGGTAAATCTTTATCTGCTAAGGTGTAGGTGTTGATTGGGGGGGGATTTTGTTGTTGGGTAGCCATGATTTGCTGGTCTATATTGAGTGGCAAGATAAGAGGTACGGTCCGTTCGGGCTTAGTAATGGACATTTTTTGATTCTACCCAATCTACATCGGGATTTCAAGCCCATTTTTATCCCCGGCTTATTGAGAAAAGTTATCTGGAAATTAAGCTGCGGTAACTAATGGGGTGAATAGTGCGAGAGTTTGCCTCACCCCATTCGCTTGTCTCGCTTAACCTGCTAGTCCGGGTAATTTTTGCTGTACGGGTAGTTCGATCGTGAACTGCGCCCCTTGTCCTGGGGTGGAGAAACACTCCAGCCTCCCCTGATGTTTATCTACCACAATCTGATAGCTAATCGATAGCCCCAGCCCCGTACCTTTCCCCACGGGTTTAGTGGTAAAGAAGGGGTCAAACATCCGCTGTTTTACTGACTCTGGAATCCCCGGCCCATTATCGGCAATGTAAATAGCAACTCTGTGGGGGTCTATAAGTTCAGTTTTAATCGTTATCGTGGGCACTGACAAAGGAAAACTGGCTGGCCAATCAGGCAGATTTTGTGGTTGACATTCTGCATTGGGTATTTTAGAGTCTTCGAGCGCATCAATGGCATTATTGATTAGATTGATAATCGCCTGATTGAGCTGACCCGGGTAACATTCAATTTGGGGTAAATTACCATATTCTTTAATTACTACGATGCCGCTCATGCCATTTTTTATATGGATATCATTGGGGTTGAGCCGGTGCTGTAAAATCATTAAGGCGCTGTCAATCCCACTGTGAATGTCAACTGCTTTTAGGTCTGATTCGTCTAAGCGGGAGAATGTGCGTAAAGATGTGACGATCGACCGGATGCGCTCGGCCCCGCTGCGCATAGAAGATATCAGCTTAGGCAGGTCGCTTACTAAATAGTCTAAATCTATTTCCTCTGCTTTTTCTTGAATTTCTCTTACCGGTTGGTTATAAGATTTGCTATAAAGCCCCAACAACTCTAAAAGAGAATCTAAATATTGATGGGCATGGATAATGTTGGCATAGATAAAATTGACCGGATTATTGATTTCGTGGGCAATCCCCGCTACTAGCTGACCGAGAGAGGACATTTTTTCGCTTTGAATGAGCTGGGCTTGAGTCCGCTGGAGATGGGAAATTGCTGTTTCCAGCTCTTTAGTTTTTTCTCGGAGTTTTTCCTCCGCCAGCACCCGCTGGGTGGTGTCTTGAACGAGAGAAATAATTGACACCACCTTCCCGGCTTCGTCGAAAAGTACCGAATTATACCATTCGCAATGAACCACCGATCCATCTTTTTTATAATTGCGATTCACCATCGTATTGCGTGGTTGACTGCCATCCCATAACTGATTAATAATTCTGCTGACTTCTGGTAAATCTTCTGGGTGGATAAATTGCCACTCACTAGGGTGCTTTTTTAGCACATCTTCAGGCCGCCAGCCAAATATGTGTTCGGCTCTTTCTGACCAGCGATGAACCTGCATGTTACTATCCCATTCTACCACAGCTAATGGTGTATTTTCAAAGTGAAATTTTAATGTTTGATGGGCTTGGATGAGTTCCGCTTCGGCTTCCTGCCGCTCCTGAATTTCCGCTGCCAGGAGGCGGTTGGCTTCTTCTAGTTGTCCGGGACTGGGTAGTGCCAGCGCTAGGGGCATGACTTGGAATATCATAAATACGGTGACTAAGGATACTGCGGCGGTTAAGGCTTTGATGGCACCGGAGAGCCAGTAATGGGGATACCAGAGTGTCCAGATTTCCATCAGGTGACTGGTGCCGCAGCAGAGGATAAAAGCGGCGAACAGTAAAAAAAAGGCGGGATAGGGGATGTCTTGGAGGCGTTGGCGGACGAAATAGAGAATTAGGGCAGGGATAGAATAATAGCAAAATCCAATTACTGCATCGGCAATTACGTGCAAGGAAACTAACTCCCAGTGCCACAAGTAACAATGTCCGTGGGGAATAAATGTGAATCCTAAAATAAGTGATAAGTAGGGGATCATAAATGATTGCAGTGATGACAGAGGTTTCAATATGATAGACTAAAGTATGGCATACTTGCCGGTTGGAAATAAGGCTAGGAGTTACTCATTTGATGATGATTTTGGCATAGATTGGGCAGGATTGGTGAGGAATATAATCGCCAAAAATACCGGCACTTTGAATTATCTTAATCATCAATTTTATTTTATACATTGATTTTGAGAAAATTGGCGGCTCACAGTTGCCGCGAGGGTGGCGGGGTGAGAGCCGGGGAGGAAGCTAATTTGGGGAAATTCTAGAGATAAGGAACATTGGCGGCACATTTCCTGTGATAACCTAATGGCTGGATGTGGAAGACTGGGGCAGGGGGGTGATTGGTTCTTGGCGTTATGCCAAAAAGTTCCAGTTGTGTTCGTGAAGCCCCCGAATAGAGCTGAATAAATATTTGGGCGATTTGGCGTTTGTTATTGGAAGTTAAAAGCAAATACATCTACTATGCAGCAATTTTTTGTCCACCAAAAACCACGGTTAAACCGCCGGATGTATCAGCGCCTGCTGAGCATCAGTTGCAGTTTGATGGCTCTGGCAGCAGGGCAGCCAGCTTTGTCAGCACCGCCACGCAATCCCGATCGGGAGGTGACTTGTGACCTGTTGGTGGTGGGAGGGGGACTCTCTGGGGCCGCCGCTGCTTATGAAGCTCTGCACGCCGGTCGCACAGTCTGTTTGACGGAAATTACAGACTGGGTGGGGGGTCAGATATCGGCCCAAGGCACTTCTGCATTGGATGAACGCCCGACGCAGCGACAGTTGCGCTTTTTCCCTCGGGGTTATCTGGAATTCCGCGATCGGATTCAAAAGTATTATGGCAGGCTCAACCCGGGTCAATGCTGGGTGAGCGAGTCTTGCTTTTTGCCCTACGACGGCCATAAGTTGTTATTTGAAATTTTGCAATCAGCAGCGAAAAAGGGGAAAGGCACCCTCAAATGGTATCCCAACACGGTAATTAAGGATTTGGATCTGGCCGGGGGGCAAATCAAAAGCGCTCTAGCGATTCAGCATCAACCAGCCCCAGGGGCGCCGCCACTGAACACCTGGACCCTATCCCAAACCATCCTGGAAGCCTACCGTTATGAAAACTCGCCCCAGTTGGACAAAACCATTATCCGCTTCATTCCAACACCGCCGCCAGTGCCCAAACGGGGGCAACAACTGCCACCGCGTCCGGCGGAATGGTATGTGGTTGATGCTACGGAAACTGGGGAAATTATTGGTTTAGCAGATGTACCCTATCGTTTGGGGATTGATGCCCGATCGTACTTAGAACCATCCTCGGCGAGCGAAACCGCAGAACCCTACTGCACCCAAGGGTTCACCTACACTTTTGCCATGCAGGCTACCGCCGAACCCCAAACCCATGACCTGCCACCATACTACGAGCGCTATGCTCCGTACTATAGCTATGAACTAGAACGCCTAGCCGACTTCAATCTAGTTTACACTTACCGCCGGATTTGGAGCGCCAAACATACAAAAGACCTCCCCAGCAATGTTCGCCAGTGGCCGATTAACCCTGGGGACATTTCTATGCAAAACTGGACTTGGGGTAACGACTACCGACCGGGCACCGCTGCGGATAACCTCATCTACACCCGAGAGCAACTACAAGAAACCGGTCAGTTGGAACCGGGGGGCTGGATGGGGGGACTGCGAGCCGAAACCCTCCGAGCTGGCGAAGACCACGCCAAAGGCTATTTTTACTGGTTAGTCGCGGGTACTACTGACTCCCAGTTAGGGGATGGGGTGAAAAAAACTTACCCGAATCACCGGTTTATGACCGGTTTAGATTCGCCGATGGGAACTGTTCACGGTCTGTCCAAGTACCCCTATATGCGGGAGGGCCGGCGGATTATTGGCCGCCCCAGTTGGGCGCATCCCGACGGTTTCACGGTGTGGGAAATCGATATCTCCCGCCGGGACTACCGGGATGAATTTTACCGCCTGAGCTTGTTGCCAGAAGATTACCGCCGCCTGTGGCAGGCTCTGGCTGGTTTAGAAACCACTGAGGTGGTGCGCACCCAACCGGGAATAGAAGATATCGAGAAGCGGGGACGGGGAACGGTGTTTCCCGATGCTGTGGGTATCGGTCACTACGCGATCGACTTTCACCCCTGCATGACTCTGAGCCCTCCAGAAGCCCCGGGCAACAGTGAGCGAGATGGGGACCGCCGGGGCCAAGGCACTGCCTATCCCTTCCAAATTCCCCTGCGGGCGATGATTCCCCAAAAAATTGATAATATGCTGGTTGCGGGCAAGAGTATTGCTACCAGTCACGTGGCGGCGGCGGCTTACCGCGTCCATTCTTTTGAATGGTCCGCTGGTGCGGCGGCGGGGACGGCGGCAGCTTTTGCCCTGGAAAAAGGCATTATGCCTTACCAAATGGTGGATGACCTCACCCGTCCAGAGCCGGAATTGGCATTGTTCCAGCGACTTCTAGAAGCCAATGGCAATCCCACGGCTTTTCCCAATACTTCTATTTTCAATAATTCTTGGGACGATTGGCGGTAGTGTCACTGAGGGGCAATTGATGAATTGCCCCTCAAGCAACGGCGTTTATTGCAGAGATGGCATTTGGGGAAATGTTGGGTAAATTGATAGTAATGAATTATCGATATCTACCCACATTTCTATTGTTTTTAAATAGGCTTTTTCGGCGGCAATTTTCTGAAATAGATGGCTCCACTCGCCTCGGTAGCTTCCGGGTTGGCTCCAAATGGTGGCGGCTAATTCATGGGCAAATAACTCGGCCTGAACGGCATCGATTTTTCTGGTATTGAGCAAACCTACAATCAAGTAATCTAGCCAACGCTCTATGTCTTGATTATTCACTTGTGCTGGGTTGTTTCTAATGGCTTCGATGGTTTTGCCGATATCGCGAAAGTTGGTTTTGCCGATGCGTTGGGTGATTTTTTCACAGGTTTGTTCGTGCTGTTGTTGACATTGTTGTTTAAATTGGGGCTCTTGTTGAGCGCGCTTGGTATGGGCTTGCAGTTGTTTGATTTGTTGCTTAATATCGGTTAAGTCGGTTTGGTGTGGGTGTGGGGTGGGGGGAGCGATCGTTCCGGGATTTTCCTGCCCATATTTTTGGCGCCGTTTTGCTTCTCCCATCGGCTGAGACCTGGTGATAACAACTATATGATTATAGCGCGATTCCTGGGGAGGCTTCAGGGTGAAAAACCCAGTGGTGATGGCGAGAAAGAGGCATAAGTCTAGGCAAAGGGGAGGAAAAGTGCTTATACTGTAGGGGCAATACAGCGGGTGCATTTCCAAGAAACCGGGTTTCTCTAAGAAACTGGGTGTTTCACAGATTTGGTTCGGGTTGACTGCCACAGAAGATGATTATTCCAGAAATGGAAATGGTGAAGGTGCCTAGATGAGAGTGCTGTTGGTAAATGCGACGGATATTGAGGGAGGAGCGGCAAGAGCTGCATTTAGATTGCATCAAGGTTTGCTGGGGATGCAAGTAGATTCAAAGTTGTTGGTGCAAAGAAAACTCAGCGATGACCCGAGGGTAATCGAACCGGCGCAAAAGCTGGAGCAAGAGATGGCGAAGCTGCGGCAGACTCTGGACCGGTTGCCGATGCAGGTGTATTCTGGTCGGACGAAGGAGGCTTATTCTCTGGCGTGGTTGCCCGATCATCTGCGCTCAAAAGTGCAGCAGATCAACCCAGATGTGGTGAATTTGCACTGGGTGGGGGAAGGATTTGTCAATATCGCTACGCTCCCGACACTGGAGCAGCCGATCGTCTGGACTTTCCACGATATGTGGGGGTTCACGGGGGGCTGTCATTACGGGTTGGAGTGCGATCGCTACAAGATATCCTGCGGCGCCTGTCCCCAACTGGCAAGCACCAAGCCACAAGATTTATCCCACTGGGTATGGCAGCGCAAGCGCAAAGCCTGGGCAAACTTGAATTTAACCATTGTCAGCCCCAGTAAGTGGTTGGCAAAATGCAGCCAGGAGAGTGCCCTATTTGCCAACACGCGGATAGAAGTGATTCCCAATGGCATTAATGTGCAACAATACCGCCCGATCGAGCGCCACATCGCCCGCTCTCTGCTCCAATTACCCCAAGACAAACAACTGGTGCTATTTGGCGCCATGCGAGCCACCACCCACAAGCGCAAAGGTTTCGAGCCCTTGCAAGCCGCCCTGCTGCAACTGAGTCAATCTGGCTGGCAAGATCAACTGGAGTTAGTCGTGTTTGGCTCATCCCACGGTCGCTTGAGCGAGGAATTAGGCTTTAAGTGTCATTACCTGGGCAAGCTGGGGGACGAGCTATCTTTAGTGCTGGCATACAGCGCCGCCGATGTATTTGTGCTGCCTTCGTTGCAAGATAACCTGCCCAATACAATTATGGAATCCCTCGCCTGCGGCACTCCCTGCGTGGCGTTTGACATTGGGGGGATGCCGGATATGATTGAACACGAGCAAAATGGTTATCTGGCAGCAGCATATAATATAGATGACTTGGCTCAAGGCATCGCTTGGGTACTAGAAAATGGTTCTCGTCACCAGAAACTATCCCAACGCGCCAGAGAAAAGGTAGAAACCGAGTTCACCCAGGAAATCCAGGCACGTCGCTATTTATCTCTTTATGCTGAAATGGCTAGATGAGGCGATGTGTGCTTGATGGTGCAACCTCCGCCGTAATCGCCACAGTTGCATCTACAATTTGCTGCTCGCTGCTATGTATTTACACCCATTAATTCGCTCTGCAGTTAGGCTCAGCCTAGGATTAGAACAGGCATTTACAGTTTTCGCCCTGCTGATGTTTACCGGGGCGTTTGAAATGCAGTTTAAGGGAGGACTGCGCGATCTATCCTATTTCGCTATCTATGGCGCCAGTTTTTGCTTTATTCTCGCCCATTGGAAAAAATGCGCTCGAGGGCTATTTTTGGGAGGCAAATTTCCTCTGATATTAGTCCTGGTTGCTGTGGCCTCATTTTTCTGGTCGATCGAGCCCCCCACTACCCAAAAATTCGCCCGCGAACTGGTGGGCACCACCCTGTTTGCCCTTTACTTCGGCACCCGCTATACCTACAAAGAACAATTGCGTCTGCTAGGTTTTACCTTCGGCTTGGCAGGTTTCTTTTGCTTACTTTACGGATTCGGCTTGCGCAATTACGGCGTCATGTCCGGGGTTCACGGTGGCGCTTGGCGAGGCATCTACCGCCACAAAAACGCTATGGCCACCCAGGTTGTCCTCGCTACGGCGGTGTTTTGGGTACTGGCTCACAGCGATATCAAAAAGCGTTGGGTGGCTTGGCTGGGTTTTTTCCTATCGGTGTTTTTAGTATTTCAGACTAAATCCGGGGGCGGTCGGGTGGGCTTTTTGACGGTAATGATGATGGTGCCCATCTTGCAGGGGTTGCGCTTTCGCTATGGTATGGTGATGTACTTTTTAATCGTTACCGTACTCTCTGGTGGTGTGGCGGGAACGTTGTTTGTGGATAATCTAGATGCCTTTTTTGAGGCTCTCGATAAGAGTCCCGACCTCTCTGGACGAGTGCCCCTGTGGAAGTTGATGTTTCCGCTGATGGCTCAGAAACCCTGGCTCGGTTACGGATTTAAGTCGTTTTGGATTAGCTGGCGGGGGCCTTCAGCGGTGATTTGGCGTAACGTCAGATGGCGTCCCCTCTACGGCCACAATGGGTTTATCGACTTGACGGCAGAGTTAGGTTTTTTGGGTTTGGGGATATTTTTAATTGGATTCATTTTGACGATTAAGCGGGGGGTTAGCTGGATTCACTACACCAGAACGGCTGAAAGTCTTTGGCCGATGATGTTTATTACGATTTTGATTCTCAACAATATCTCAGAGACCCGTCTTTTGGTGGGTAACTCCATGCCTTGGCTGCTTTATGTATCAATTAGTCTGTGGCCCCCGGTACAGTATGCGGATGTGGGGAGACAAACTGAACTTTCCCCCCTAGCGGAGGGGAATGAGGACGAGGAACCGGCGCGATCGAATAGGTAGATTGGGGTGGTGGGTGGGCAGGAAATCGTTATAATTAGCATGGTCAGGATTTGATCACCGGTGCGCAAAGGAGAGGTAAATGGCTGGAAAAATTAAAGATATAATTCCCGAATCGATTAAGCAGCCCCTGCGGCCTTTACAAAAGGCGGCGTCGCAGCTTAAAACTTCTTATCTGATGAAGTTTTCCCGGATTCATCCGGCGCCAGTGATTATTTTAGGCAATCCTAAAAGTGGCACTTCTGCCATTGCGGCTCTGGTGGGACGGGCGGCGGGCAAAACGGTGATTATTGATATGTTTCACCTGATTAAGGAACCAAATTTCCGGGAGCTTTTGTACAGCGGAGAAATGCCCCTGCGGGATTTGATGGAAAGGTACAAGTTTTATTTTTCTACGGAAATCATTAAGGAAACTCACTTGACCTTTTTTTACGCCCAACTGGCGGAGTATTTCCCCCAGGCTAAGTTTGCCATAGTCGTGCGTGACCCGAGAGCGAATATCCGCAGCATTCTTAACCGCTTGAAGATTCCGGGTAATTTGGAGGTGTTGCCGGATTCTTATCTGGATAATTTTAATAGTGTGGAGGTGAAGGGGTGGCGGCTACAGCTAGAGGGAAAATTGCCGGATGTGCCGGGAGCTAATTATATTGAGCGGATGGCGCATCGCTGGAATATTGCGGCGGATGTGTATTTACAGCATCCTGACAAGGTGGTGTTGATGCGTTATGAAGATTTTATGCAGGATAAGGTGGGAACGATTGGCAAGTTGACGCGCCAGTTGGGGTGGGAACCGGTGAATGATATCAGCGATCGGGTGGATGTACAGTACCAGCCTCGGGGCGATCGCTCCATTGCATGGCGGGAGTTCTTCGGCGCGGAAAACCTCCGCCGCATCGAGACTATCTGCGGCGATCGAATGCAGCAATTTAACTACCAACCATCCTCCCCCGATACTAGCACCTAAACTCACCACTTTCTCTCCCCCTGGTTTCTCCACCAGAAACCCTAAACGAATATAAACCCGTTTTCTCAGTAGGAAGAAAACGGGTTTCTTTCTAGTCACCCCCCCTAGGGACCAACTTGAGGATACTGCTCCGGCGGCATGAAATTGCCATCACAGTCAAATTTCGCCCGATAACTTACTAGGTCAAATTTATTCCCATCAAACTGGTATTCCGAGAATGTCCCGCAATCACCAATCCCCCGAAACTTCGTGAATACAGTTAACCGCCGCTGCCCTTCATCATAAGTAGCCAGTCCCCCAATATTGTGAACCTCATTTTTAGTCGTTTGCCCCTCTTCCTGGCGATATTCTACTAAATTAAGCGGTTGCACATCCACGCCGCTAGCGGTGTTAGTCTTCTGATACAGCCAAAATTCAACGCTGGGCTGATATGCCGCCAAAAAGCATCCTACCTTGACTAGATATTTTTGCCCATCAATTTGATACACCTCAGAACCTGTCTTGAAATAATCTTCATTCAGGGAAGAATTGCAAAGATTTAAAGTGTCTTTATTAGAATAAAAATATCCTAAAATATTAGCATCGCTTTCCGTTGTGGTCGCAGCACTGCTTTGAGCGATTGGCACCATTTCCTGACGCATCAACCTGCTGCCATCTTGCAACACATTCAGGTACATCGGCCCGCTACTCCCCTCTGTCCAGGAAATAGCATAAGTGTAACCTTTGTTTTCCCAACTAAATCCCCGCTGTCCCCCATCTCGCCACATGGTGCCGCCATCTAATTCTAAGCAGTTGCCTTTGATATCGCAACCCCGGTAAACATTCCCCCGCTGGTCATCCATCCCCAAAGTAATAGTAAATTCTCCCGCTTTATAGGTTTGGGCAGCAATTTGCTCAAAATTCATCTCGCCGCTGGGAGATTGGGCAGTATTAAGGTTCGCTGCTGGTTTGGGCGGTTCCGTGGAGCAGGCGGCTGGGGTATCGCTAGCGGCGGATCCAGTGGCACAGGCGACGGGGGTATTGCTGGCGGCGGGGGTATTGCTGGCGACAACGGTATCGCTGGCGACAGCGGTATCGCTGGGGGCGGCGGTATTGCTGGCTGCGATCGCATTACTACTGGTTGCCGTCGGTTCCGGCGGCTTCGATGCCGCACAGGCAGTGGTGAAATAAATTAAAACAGCAGATAAAACCGCTCTGAATAGTTTAGGTTTCGGCATTTGGCTCTAGTGGATATAATAAAAAGTTGAATTTCCCTGAGTCTGGGGCAATTATCACCCGATTGGTGCTAGGCTCCATCCAATCTTATCACTAAAATAGGTTGGTAGTTGGGCTTTAGTCGAAAAAGGTGGTTTGTAGTTTGGCTTTAGCCCAAAGATTAACCGCATCTGGAGGGCAAGGCTTTGACCAGATAGACTGGGCTACGGTTTTGATATAATTTACCCAATTTTTCTGGGATTTGGTTGGCGTACTAGAGGCGCTGCCCTTGTTATCCCTGTACGGTTATCAGTCATTTTGTCGATTTTCTTGATGCTGCTGGCGTCACCGGTGACAGATATTTCTAACTACTGGGATTCAGTCAGCATGGCTTGCAAGTTGGTGGCTTTAATTCTATAGTAGCCTATAGGCAACTATATTAGTCGGTCATAATCCGTGCCATTTGAAAAACATAGCTCATTCATCATATGCGGGAAAATCAACTGAAAAGAAAGCTGAAACAAGGGGAAGTAGTCCTGGGCACTTTTGTTAACTGCGCTTATCCGGCGTTTATAGAAATCTGCGGGATTGCGGGATTTGATTTTGCGGTGATTGATTTAGAACATAGTCCTTTGTCTGTGTTGGCGGCGGAGGACTTGTGTCGCGCTGCTGATTGCACGGGATTGGCGCCGGTGATTCGGGTTGGTGCGAACGATCGCCTCCAAATCCAGCGCGCCTTGGATATTGGCAGCGCCGGAGTACAAGTACCGCAAATCGAAACTCGGGAGGAAGCGCAGGCGGCTGTGAGTTCGGCGAAATATGCGCCTTTGGGGACGCGGGGTTTGTCGTTTAATACTCGGGCGGGAAGTTATACGGCGGCTGGGAATGTCACGGAGCGGCTCAATGCTGAATCTTTGGTGGTGGTACAGGTGGAAGGGGAGCGGGGGATTAAGAATTTGGATGAGATTATCGCTGTGCCTCATATTGATGTGATATTTCTCGGTCCTTACGATTTGTCGCAGTCTCTGGGGATTCCCGGACAGGTGGGGGACTTTCGGGTAATGGCGCTGATGGAAATGGCGGTGCAGAAAATCCGCGCGGGGGGTAAGGCGGCGGGTACGTTTGCAGATAATCCAGCAACGGCAAGAAAGTGGATGGCTTTGGGGGTGCAGTATGTGACGATCGGCGTGGATGTGGCGATTTTTCTGCACGCCTGTCAGTCTTTGGTGCAAACTGTTCGGTAAAAATACGGCAATATCCGCCAGGGGGATTTTTTGTAGTCAAATTAGCAGCCGTTTTCTTTTTATCGCGCTATACTGAAATAAAAGTATTACCTGGTAAAACCACACAGGGATCAATTTAAATAGGTAAAAATGCGATGATAACCGCATTAGATTTTAGTAAACCGGCTTATGCCGTGAGTTTTGGTTTAGAAAAAGTTGATTCGATAAATCTGGAGCAGTTCCAGCCGTTTTTTGCCGATTTGCCACTTGACCCCTATATTAAAGGGCAATATCGGTGGCGGCGCTTGTCTCGGTTTATCATTTCTGGGAATGAGTTAACTAAGCTCCCCCACGGCTGTTTATTTCAAAGTCGGGAATATAATCCCCTGGCGGGGGATCTGCGGCGGGAGTTTGCGGAATTAGATGCGGGTTTGGTTGAGTTACCGGAATTCGAGAAATTGGTGTTTGAGTTCGCCGATCGCTGCAAACTCTCCCCAAGTGTTGAAATCGGGGTTCACCAAATCCGCACCACCTGTTCCCCCCAAAACTTTGGCAACCCCGCTCCCGAAGGTATCCACCAAGATGGCACCGATTTTATCGGGATTTTTGCCGTTGACCGCTACAATATCTCTGGCGGTGCGACTCAACTGTACACTGCGAAAAAGGAAAAACCAGTTTTCCATAAAATCCTCAATCCGGGGGAACTGCTGTTGGTGAACGATCGCGATTTTTTCCACTTCACCACCCCGATCAAACCCCTAGAACAGGGTACAGGTAGCCGGGATGTATTTGTGCTGACTTCTCCGAGCTTGATAGTTGATTGTTGACTACGGCGTCATGTAGGGGCGAACCTCGATTCGCCCCTTCTGTGCTGGGGGGAGATTTGGCCTCAATTTACCCCTAAGATTTTGCAGTTCACCAAATAGGGGGAATCAAAATCGGTCATCTCTCCAGCAGTTTTACCGGGAATCAACAGTAATCTAGCCGATAGGGGTTTGTTCAGTTTAATCGCTAAACTGGCAATATCTAGTAAAATCGCTTCTATCTGAACTTCGTTGATATCTCCGGGCAGGGGTATGGTGTCTAAGCCGCAACCGCACACTGCCGAATATAATAGGAGGTTGGTGATGTTGTAGGTGGACTCGTTGGCTCTCTGTGCTAGTCCCACATCTTCGCATACTGGGAGCATTAAACCTGAATAACCGCAGGTTTTCACGGATAGGTTTTTTAACACTCCGGTGATGAGGGCGGAAATGGTAAGAGTCCCCGGATGTCCGAATTTGCCTAAACCGAGATTTTCATAAGCAAAGGCGAGACTTTCTGTGGGGTTGATGGAGGGAGCTACTGAGGCGTCGATACCGCCATAGGTGATGTTATGGGTGGTGGCGATTTCTGTGGCGATCGTCTCTACTTTCCCCAACTCTTCCTCAAACACCAATTTCAGCTTGTCCGCTGCGGTTTCCAGGTTGTGTGTCGCCGCAAACGCTTGGCTTACCAAGTCGCTGCACTCCAACCCAATGGCAAACATCGTTTCCCCCTGATGATAAGATACGGGGAAAAAGGGAATTCCCGGCGGACAGTTGGCAGCGGCACAAAAGCGAAAATTGCCAAAACCATTGACGGTTTCTTGCGCCATCCTTTTGATGGCTACCGCCGCCGCTAAGGCATTTTCCAAGTTAATCCCCTCCACCGCGTCCCCAATATGACAGGAACTATATACAATCGAGGTGGTTTTATTGATTTCCGGGATTAAGGCAATTTCTGCGGGGGAAATTGCCGGACCAATATTGAAAAAATTTACTCCCAATTCTTGACAATATTTTTCAATTGTGCTAATATTTTGTACTGCCTCCACGGGGGATAATAAGGTTAAATACTCTCCCCAAGGATTCGTAGCAATTCTGGTGGTCTGTACCACATATCCCCGCTGCTGAAAAATCTCTTTTGCCTGCTGATTAAACTCAGCCGCTTGGCGGATTTTGTCGGTTTCTATGCCATCGGTAAGGGATACACCGGTGGTGATTGTTCTGATTTTCATAGCTAATTATCTCAAGCACCCTTTATTTTATCTGATTTTAGCATTTGTCAATGGTCATTTGTCATTTGTCACTTGTCCTTTGTCACTTGTCCTTTGTCCCTAGGAGGGAGGAAAAACCGGGGGAAGCATTCGCGATCGATATTTTCTCTAACAATAACAATTTCTCGGCGCGAATGCTTCGCCCCTACCGGTGATGATGTCCTTGATGTCGCAGACTGTTCCCGGTTTTTGGCCGACAAGTGACCAAGGACAAGTGACAAATGACAAACTGCAATTATGGGTGGGTGGTGATGCCGTAGCGTTGACAGGTTTTGATGAGATCCTCTTTATATAGAGCGCGCACATTCTCCGGGCTGACTATTTCGCAGTCCGCTCCGTAAGGGCGCAGCTCTCTAAACAGCCAGAAGGTGTTGGCGATGCGCTTCACCACCCGGCGCAAGTCTCCTACCTTCTCATTCTCCACGTCTTCCTCCTCTTTGACTTCATAGTTATGGGCTAGTCCACCCCAGCAGTGTAAGTGTACTTTGACAGAATCGAGGGACGATCGCCATTCTCCAGTGACAGGAATAATGGCACTAATTTTGTCCAATCGCAGGCAGCGATTGTGTCGAAGCTCTGGGATGCTGGTGCTGTCTTCCGTCTCCTCACACCAAATGTCTAAGTACATTCGTCGCTCATGTTGGTTAATTTCGGCGTAACGCACGGTATATTCCAACTGCTCGCCATCCTTGCGGCGGTACAGCAGGTGAAATGGCTGTCGGTCCGCAATGAGGCGATCGACCCGCAGGCGCCACGCTTCTGTCGGTTGACCAACCTGTTGTAGGAGTTCTTGACGCACGGGTGGTTGGAGATTGCCACGCTCTAAGAGAAGCTGGGTAATGGTTTGAGCGTCTGGGATGAAGCCTGCATCAGTGAGACTTCTGGAGGCTTGGCGCAAAGCTCGGATTTGCGCGCCAGTGAGGGTGAACGGTTCCCCTACTTCTAACTCCTGTTGGGCGATCGCGGCGATTAACCCCGATGGACTGGGTTTTTTGCCCCAGAAGATGCCCAAACGGCGGGCGATCGATTCTAGGCTTTCCTTGGTCCCTGGCGCTACTGACAGTGTAATCGTCTGTTTTTTTCTCGGCATTTTTCAAAATGTACTTGCAAAGCAAGAAAACCTGTGTTATGCTCGTCAACATGATTGTAAATCAGGGGGTTGCCAACCAGTGCATCGACATTTACAGAGTATTGGGCTCCTGTCCGGGAGGTGTCTGGGCACTGACCGGGGACCAAGGATGATGGAGGAGTGGGAGGAAAGACTAAAAAAGCCAGAGGCTCACTCTGGCTTGCAATCCCTGAAAGGGATTCGGGTAAATTGTCTAAATCACACTTACATTTCAATCCCTGAAAGGGATTCGGGTATATGGCCAATTATATCCCACTGTGTGCCGGTAGTGAAAAAATTGTTATCGGTCGCTTCTATATCACCCTTACGACAATCAAAAAATTGCTATAGTGGGGAGGAAACCGGACGAGTCCTGTTTCCCCCTGTGTAGCTTCGCACCTCACAGGTTAGCACGGCTGGCTCGTCCGGCGCCAACCTTATGGGAAAAAATTATGACCCACCACGACAATGAAACGCACCTGGCCGAAATTGCCCGGTTGGAGGACGAAATATCTGATCGCCAACGTGAAATAGTCTGGAAACAGAGTAAACTCCGAGAGCTGGAGTGGGGGACGGCGGAGAGCGAAGATGGGGAAATCATCCCGATCTCTGACTGGATGGAGTTGCAGCAAAACCATCACCTTTAATCTTCCCGCTGTTGGCGGGGGGGAGTGGGGTTTCCACTCCCCCGCCAACCTTCTCAAGACAATCTCAAGACAATAAATATGATGGCTGACAGCGTTTGCATCAAAATCCTCACTAGCGCCTTAGCAGCGGGGGTCATATCGACCGAGAAATCAAAGTTAATTGAGTTTTTGGCATCGCAGCCAGAAGCCGTGGCGATCGCGCCGCTGCTTGGTTCCCCCAAGTTGGTAAGGGAGCTGAAACTGGCCAAGAATAACCAGAATAACCGAACCGCAGCAGTGAGCCTTAAATTTGAAGGTGAGCGAGTGGTTTATGAAGGTCAAATAATTGGCCTGGTGAAGATTTTATACAAAGGGACATTACCGGGGGAATTGCAAGCCAGACTGGCGAGTGAAAGCGCGATCGACCGATTTTTGGAGTATTTACAAAAGCGGCACAAAATCACTGTTTTGGATGAGAGCGATCGTCATACGCGGCTGTTCATCCCCAGCCACCTAGAAAAACCAGACTTCCGGGAACTTTGGCAAAACTTTTTGCGCGATGTTGCTTTCTCAGCTTATGGTGACACCAGCTACCAGTTACCGGGATTAACCCAAACCTTCATTGCCATGCTGAACACCATTACT
The DNA here is from genome assembly GCA_015296065.1 of Oscillatoriaceae cyanobacterium M33_DOE_052. Classification (GTDB taxonomy): domain Bacteria; phylum Cyanobacteriota; class Cyanobacteriia; order Cyanobacteriales; family Laspinemataceae; genus Koinonema. The sequence goes on from DVDU01000209.1 coordinate 39,516, forward strand.
CTCGCCGGGAGAGGTTTCAGTACCTTGGACGTTCCCATTTTGACCGACGAGCAAGCCGCAGTTTTGGCAGCTTGGTATCTGGCAGTAGTTAGAGATGTGGGAAACCGCCAAAAATCCCGCCAGCGACAGATTGATGAATTACGCCAAGACCTAGCAGCAACTACTCTCAGCGATAAAGAATGCAAATCCAAAGAGGCGGAATTACAGTCTAAGGAAAAAATGCAGGCAAAAGAAGCCAACAACTACCAAGATTATTTTACCAAAAGTTTTGGAAAAATCCTAGACGAACAAGAGGCAATTTGGGAATCCCTGCACCAGTGCAGACAGGAACTGACCCAACCAGGTTTAACCAAAGCGCAGCAGAAGAAACTCGGGAATCAGCAAGATAAGCTGGGAGAGCGGGTGGTTTTCTCTCCAGAGTCGGTGCGGCAAAAGCGCCATCTGTTCAACCAAGCTAATGGCAACCCTTTTGAGTTTATCCGCTTAGACAGAGAACAAAACCCAGAAAAATTTCGAGAAATTGCGGCAATTGCCGAGATTTTCACCAAAACAGCCACAGACCAAATCAACTCCACTCGTGGGGATATTTTTGCTAAATGTATTTTGGAGATGTATCGCTTGCTAGAAACCGAAGCGCGGGAGCCACTGCCAGCACCTCTGCTCACCGAGCAGCCAGCAGAAATGGGAATGCGTTCCCCAGGCGACGATAGCAAAGAATTCTGCTATGCTTGCGGTGTTGCTCTCAACCCCAAAACTGCGCGCTGGCAAGTTCTCAGATTTATGTTTGAGCGACCATCTCAGCGGCGCCAGTCTTCCTCTAGCGAAGGCAGACCCCATATCTGCGCCTCTTGTTCAGCTTTGGCGTTTGCTTCGCCGCTGAAAGTGACAAATGAGAGCATTATTCTGCGCATGGCGCCGCCGCCAGAAACTAAGAAAACACCGGATTTGTGGGAAGCTAAACGGCAAAAACTCAAAGACTACATGAGAATGCTCGCCACTAAAGATATGCACCTGAATGCCGGTCGTTATTTAGTGCTAGCATCAGATAAAACCATTGGTGGCGATGTGGCGGCGAAGAAATTGGGTCAGCGGCAGTATGCTTTAGCTAAGGTGGCGTCAATTTTTCCCATAGAGGTGCTGAGTGATTTTGATTTTTCACTCATCGTTCAGGGGAGCCAAGCCATCCATCTGGAGAGCAGACACCTAATTTTTCTCAAGGGTTTGATGGAGGGATGCGGACAGCATATTATTGTTTCAGGTAAATCTGGTCAAGAGATAAACATTCATTTGGGAGATGCGGTAAGATATATAGAGCAGGATTTGCCGGTGATGGCGGAGTACACGATCGCCAAAGTGGCCAGTAATTTTCACCAGGTCAAATTAGAACCGGCTCGCGATGCTTACTGCCAAAGTATTCAACAAGATGTAAAAGGATTATTAGCTATGGGTTCAGAGAATCAAACATCTAAACGTGCTACTTTATATAAAGATGTAGCGGCTATTACTGGTTTGACTTACGCTTTCGCGCTGTCTTTGGAAGACATTGCCAAAAAGGCAAAAGGGCCAGAATATGCAGAGCGAGAGGTCAGCAAATTAATCGAATCTGTGGATGATGCAGTAGATTTTTGCTATTATGCAACTTTGGGTAATGAAGAAAAAACTAAGGTTCAAGCTCGGTTGTACCAGAATGCAGACAATTACTTTGTCTATGGACAAGCAAAGGAATTGCTGGCCAAATTAGACATATCAGATAGAGAGAAAAGCGAAGGAGGAAAAACTTGGTTGCAGTTTTATGCTGATGATGTGATTAAGGCTTACGCTTATTTTGCGGAAAAGGGCTACACATCGGATAAAAATTGGAAAGAGCTGGCGTATAAACTAAAGCTGTCTCTTTATACCCGGTTCCCGGAAATGGTACGCAAACTGAAATCTACAAGTGAGAAATAACCATGACTACTGGATTAGCGAAAACTGATGCCAAAAATCCCCGGATGCACTTTGATATTTATGCGATTATCGAAGGTGCGCAAGAGCTGTATCTCGGACATGAGGTGCAGGTCAATGTGAACTTGGTGGAGCGGGTGAAGCTGTCGGCGAAGGATGGACGATCGCTCGAAAAATGCTACATTTCACCCACCAAGCGGCGGGGAGTAGAACGGCGTTGCTTGTTGTGGGCGCCGGTAAAAAGTGGAGAACTTTTGGGCGATAAGCAAAAGTGCGGCATCCCCAAAACCTGCGCCGAACAAAATTGCCCAATTTGTGGTCCTTATGGGGCTCTCGATCCGGGCAACCGAACTTTAATTGGTCGCGTCACCCACGGGGGTGGTGTCGCAGTGCAAGAAATTGACGCTGAAGAAAAACAGCGAGCGATGCACCCTTCACGGTTGGTAAATCAAAATGAGGAACCACCCATGCCCTTCAAGCGGGAGTATAACCAGCCGGGGATTCTTTATCCGGTGTCTAATCACGCTCTCAGCGTCACAGACTTGGAATTTGCCTCAGTTGCCTATGCTTTTCTCGATTCTTTGCCCCGCATTGGTTCGGGAAATCCCAAAGGCGTATCTATTGCGGAGGATGAAAACCAAATACCGCTGCTGGTGTTCGATCGGTATCTAGTACCCCGAGGCGATCGGCCAATTATTTCGCCATCAGAAACCGACCCGCAACGAGCGATCGAGCATTTTCTCGCCAAAGCCAGAACCCCAGAAACTACCTCAGATTTCATTCAGGCTCCCCATTTTGAGCGGTGGATTGGTAAAGCCGCTCTCGAAAAACTGCGGGAATATTCCACCACCTTTGTCGATCGCATTTTACAGGCATAAGCTATGTACTGCCTACAACTCACAATTCGCCCCACCGCCGCCCTGACATTTCGCATTCTGCCTGGGTCAATTCTCAACATAGCCACCTATCCCTTTGTGCCGCCCACAACCCTAGCCGGTTTTCTGCGGCGCTTGGGGATAATGAGCGCCCATTTAGAGATTCCAGAAACCCGAATCAACAAAGAAAATCCCCCAATTTACGCTCTTCCCCCGCGCTACCAAGCCCTGGGCGCCTATCCCACACCGGGCAAGTTTAGCGCCGTCCACACTACCTATCGCAAAGGAATGCGTGAGTTTAATCACGATGACTTTTCTCGGTTGTATTTAGACGAAAACAAAGCCAACTTTCAGCTCCACACTTGGGAGTATTTTATCACCGAGGAGCTAGTTGGCTATGTGATTTCCGAATCAAAAACCGGGTTAGAACAATTCCAGAAACTCAAGGGATACGGCTGCAAGCTGGGGAAGGAAGGTTATGGATTTCTCCATGATATTTCCCCCGCACCCATAGAACTGCAGCGCCAAACCATTGCCGCCAATCCTTCCACCATTTTACCCTTAGAAACCATCTTGCAATCTGGTCAATTGCTGGGAGGGTGCGACATTTACAACCTCTATCGTTACCAGTGGGATGCAGCAGCGAGAACAATAGATGAGACTTCGGGATTTCTGGACTTAGAACCAACGCCAGTGGGAGGATTTATTCCCTTTGTCGCCGCCTACTTTTCTCAGCCAGTCAACCCACCCCCCAGCCTGGATTACTACACCAACGGTGATATTTACATCCCCGTTTCTCTGCTAAACCTGTTAACCGAGTAAATCTATGTCTAAAAAAACCAAACCTTATATTTTTGGCCGGGTCTTTTTTCCCGGTCAACCCAATCCCATCCCGTCTGAAGTGCTATTTCAGCCCCTGGGAAATCACGTAGGCAATGTGATGCAACTGGTCAAACAGTGGAAATTAGATGAATTTCCCGGTTCTAACCATGATGAGCAAGAAGAATCACGGCAGCGAGTTTTATTAGCGGCTAAAATTCACGACGCTGGAAAGCCCCAAAAATTTGAAATTCAAGCTGAACCTAAACAAGGCCAATTCAGGGAATACATTTATTCTTTTCGTGGCCATCGGTTTTTAGCTAAAATTTCAGATGCTTGGGTGCAATCTCTGGCGCGAGGCCATCACGATTTTTCGGTCGCAGATATTACTCGTGATGCTTACAAGCTGAAAAAACAACAACAGGAATATGCCGACATTCTTACCAAAGACCCCCTAGCTTATGCGCGGGAGCTGTACATCCTGGAAATGTGCGACCAAATTGAGGCTGAGTTGGCTTGCCGCATTATTGGAGATGACCAGCAAGCCGAGTCAAGGACATTTATGGATTATACCATAATCCCCCATGAATCTGAGCCGGGATGCTACCGGATAGCCCCTTGGCCTTTTGACAGAGATAATATAGAATTGGAGTTTACATCTTGGTCGATGCGGCTGTCTGACAGCGATCAAGCCAAGTTGCAACAATGCCAGCAAAAATGCCAGCAAGAAGAACAAGGCGCCGAGTTAGGAAAACAGCTAGATGAAATTGCTAAAAAATGGTGGCAATCTCGCCAGGAAGAAAAGCCGGTGGCGAGGAAGGCAAAAATTATGCCTTTTCCCCCATTAGCCTATGTCAATGAGTCTAAAACCTGTCAGTTTTGGTATCAACAACTAGCTGGATTTTCCCCGAATCCCATGCAAGAGCAGGTGTTTGACGCTATCAGCAAAAATAAAAACCCTGCCATTCTGCTGAAAGCTCCCACAGGCTCTGGCAAACAGGAAGCAATTTTGTTTGCTGCTTTGGCAGCAAATTATCGCCTATTTCTCCCGCTCCCAGCTCGGAGTCTGCTGGAAGACCAGAAACAGCGTGTAGAAAACTATCTCAAGAAGTTTTCGCAACTGTATCCTAACCAGGAAGTTTCCCTCGTTGTCGATACCGGTTCCCAGATGCGCCGCTGGGTGTACCGCAACGGGGAAGAAATTCAGCTTGGCATTAACCCCCGCCGCCATCTGTACAAGGGAAATGTAATTTTAACGACTTTGGATAAATTCCTCTATCGCTACTTTGGGTTTGGGGATTCCCACAAGTCTTTTATTTTTCCGCTCAGGATTCATCAGGAGAAAACCTTAATCTGCTTTGATGAAGCTCACAGCTATGACGGCATTTCTTTTACCAATTTTTCCAGCCTAGTCCAGGCTCTGTATGAGGCTGGTAAATCTCTAGTTTTAATGACGGCCACCATGCCGCCAGAACAGGCAACACGGTTCCCATATCTGGAAATGATTGATTTTATCGATGATGCGGCACAAGTAAAAAAACTGCGCCAGTTTCAGCAGGCAACTTTACAGCAACGTTACCTCAATCAAAAAGCATTTGCCTGGTTGAGTCATATTACACTGGCGGATTTTAAAAGTGAGTTGGCTAAAATTATCCTGGATGAATGGCAGCAAGCCAAAGGCAAACGGCGCATTATTGCCGTAGTTGAGACCGTCAAGGATGCGGCACCTATCTATAAGCTGGTAAAAGAGAAGTTAGGCATAGATGGCGATACCAAGGATAAATTTTTGTTTCTTTATCACGGTCGCATCGCCGACCAACTGCGTCCTGAAATTTACCAAAAATTGCAAAAACGCGACCAGGATAATTTGCCTTATCTGCTTGTCACTACCAGTGCCATTGAAGTCGGTTGCGATTTAAACTGCGATGTACTGATTTCCCAAATTTGCCCGCCAGAGAACTTAATTCAACGAGCGGGACGCTGCAATCGCAAAGGCAACATATCAGATGCCAAGGTGATTGTAGTCGGTGATGCAATTCCTGATTTTGTTAAGACCCTCGATGAATCAGAGTGGCGCCAGTATCAAAACACCCTGCAAAGTATGTCAGATTTCCAAGCTGAAAAAATTCAATCCTGTATCTCCCGCTCTCAACAGATAGATGATTATCGAGTGGTGGAACTGTTTGCCATGTTATCGGATTATGTTTATCAAGCTGATTTAACCTGTCAGCCGCTCCATCAAAAGGGTCTGATTCCTACTCGAAGCTGGGTGCCTTCGGTGAATCTAGAGTTTCACGGTGAGGAAGTTCACAGCATCTCTGTTCCGCTCGATCGCCTGTACCAAGGTCAAGAGTATGCCCACACCTATGTTTATGAAACCAGGTATGACAAGGAACACAGCCGCTGGAATGCCGAACACCCCCTCTGGAGTGGTATCGCCTACGGCAAAGAAATTACGGTCAAAATTTACCCCGAAAATAATGCCGCATTGGTTGATGCTTCTTTACCCCTATACGATTATGATGCTGAATTGGGTTTTGTGGAATTGCCAAGAATATTTATCAAAAAATGGAGTGATGGATCCGAAGAAAAAATGCTGCGACTGGAAAACTCTGGCAAAAGTAAAATTATTGTGTCTTACATTAAACCTTTAAGCCAAATATCTGATATGCTAAAAAGTTAATCTCATCCTTTCCCTGGGTAGGGACAGGGCAATGCCGTGTCCTTACGTCACCAAAAAACTCACTTTTAATCTCACCATGCCTCACAGCCTCGTCCTCAATATCATCCCCAAATCCCCCATCCCCCCCCAGTTTCTCACGGGGAGACACCTGCATGCTCTTTTCCTCACTTTAGTTAGTGCCGTAGATAGCGATTTAGGCGACTACCTCCATAACCAAACTAATGATAAAGCTTTTACCTTGAGTCCTTGGCAAATTGCCGGACAAAAGCGGTTTGAACATGGCATTTATTCCCTGGAATGGGAGCAGACCAAACCCATCCCCTCCGGGACTAACTGCTGGTGGCGTATCTCTTTGCTGGACGATCGCTTATTCGGTCAACTTACCAAACTTTGGCTCAATCTCAATCCTCAACATCCTTGGCATCTGGGACCTGCGGATTTGCTGATTACCAGGATTTTAGGAACTCCGCAACCAACGCAACCTTGGGCGAATTTTGCTACTTATGATACTTTGTATGAAATGGCTTCAGAAACCGAGCGGCAAATTGCTTTTAATTTTACCACACCTGCCACTTTTCGTCAAGGGGAAAGTGATATGGCGCTTCCCACCAGAGAAGCGGTGTTTCACAGTCTGATTCACCGGTGGAATAAATATAGTGGGATTGAGTTTTCCCCGGATTTAGTTGAGCAGGTTTTTCCTAGCTTTTTCAACATCCGCACCGCCGTAGTCAGCAATTACAAGAGCAAATTAATTGGCTGTATTGGTCAAATTAGCTACCGAATTTTGGGGAATGCTGACCCGTTGACAATTAAGCAAATTAATGCTTTAGCTGATTTTGCTCTTTACGCGGGAGTGGGTCGCAAAACCCCAATGGGGATGGGGATGGTGCGGCGGGTTTATCCAAGTCAGAAAAATGGTCAACAACTAGGGCAAAATTATGAATGAGATTGATTATATTCCCATTGCAGCGCTGAATCAATATGCTTACTGCCCCCACCGCTGCTGGCGGATGTTTTGCGCGGGTGAATTTGTGGATAATCATTATACCATTGAAGGCACGAGTTTGCATAGTAGGGTTCACAGTTTTGGCGAAGACATTCGCGAAGATGTGGGGCAAATTCGGGCTGTGTGGCTGAAGTCGGAGCAATACAAGTTGATTGGCAAATCGGATTTGATTGAAACTGTGAATGGCGAGTGGTATCCCGTGGAATATAAACGGGGACGCAAGGGAGAATGGGATAATGATGAGTTGCAGGTATGCGCCCAGGCTTTATGTTTGGAGGAAATGACGGGAAAAACTATTGCTGCTGGTTATATTTATTATGCTACTTCTTATCAGCGGCAGTATGTTGAGATTTCTGCGCAATTGCGGGGGCAAACTCTGGCAACTCTTGCGGAAGTTGCCAACCTATTCGCCACCGGAGCGATGCCGAAACCCAGCTATAGTCCCCGCTGTCGGGGGTGCAGTTTGTATGACCATTGTTTACCCCAAGCTGCGGCCAAACTTGGCCGCTATCAAGAGGTGAATTAGTCATTTGTCCTTGGTCATTTGTCATTTGTCCTTTGTCCGATAACATTAGTAGATGTAGGGTGGGCAGTAGGGGCGATTCGCGAATCGCCCCTACTACTGGTGATGAAGAGTGCGGCTCGGTGGGCTTGAAAATTATGCGAATGCAAGCAAGAGGTAATCATGGGAACTGTTTATGTGCTGCAAGATGATGCTTTTGTGGGCAAGACTGATGAACGTTTGACGGTGAAAGTGGGGAAAGATAAGCCGCTAGAGGTGCCTTTAATGATGATAGATGGGGTGGTGGTGTTGGGAAGGGCGACGATTTCTCCGGCAGCTATTCTGGAGCTGTTGGAGCGACATATTCCGTTATCTTTTCTTAGTCAGAATGGGCGTTATTTGGGGACGCTAGAACCCGAGTTGAGTAAAAATATCTTTCTCAGGGCGGCTCAGTGGCAAGCGGCGGGTCATTCTGAACTGGCTCTGGGGGCTGTGCGGGGTTTTGTGCGGGGGAAGTTGAAGAATTATCGCAATGCTTTGCAGCGGCGAGAGCGTGATGGTGGGGATGTTAATTTGGCTGATGGAATTGCCAAGTTAGAGGGGGCAATCTCGGCGATTAAGTCCCATAATAATATTGATAGTCTGCGAGGGGTAGAGGGTGCCGGGAGTGCCGCTTATTTTGGCTGTTTTAATCAACTAATTCGGGTGGATGGTTTTCAATTTGAAGCCCGCCGCCGCCGTCCTCCTACTGACCCGGTAAATGCGCTGTTGAGTTTTGGTTATGCTTTGCTGCGCCATGATGTGCAAGGGGCGGTGAATGCAGTGGGTTTTGACCCTTATTTAGGCTATCTGCATTACCAGCATTATGGTCGCCCTTCTTTGGTGCTGGATTTGATGGAGGAGTTCCGCCCTTTGGTGGTGGATGCGATTGTGTTAGCTGCGATTAATAAGCGCAGTTTGACGCTGAATGATTTTGTGACGGAGCCTTTGAGCGGGGCGGTTTCTTTGACCCAAGAAGGATTGCGCACGTTTCTGCGGCTTTATCAGGAGAAAAAACAGTCGAAGTTTAAACATCCGGTGATGGGGAGGCAATGTACTTATCAAGAAGCGTTTGAGATTCAAGCGCGGTTGTTGGGTAAGTATTTGATGGGGGAAACTGACCAGTATCCGCCTTTAGTTTTGAAATAAGGTTTGGTCATTGGTCATTTGTCCGCCAGAAATCGGGTTTCTTGCATCAATGTTTTGGTCAAGTACAAGACCCTGGTTTTAGAAACCCGGTTTCTTCTCCCGAAGGTTTAGGAGTGGTTATGAATGTTGTGATTTCTTATGATGTTTCTGAAGATAAGCGCCGCAATAAAATCCATAAAGTGTTAAAATCTTATGGTCAGCGGGTGCAGTATAGTGTGTTTGAGTGCCAGCTTACGGATACTCAATATGCAAAACTCAGGTCCCGCTTGAGTAAGTTGATTAAGCCGGAGGAGGACAATATCCGTTTTTACTCCCTCTGCGCCTGTTGTTTTGGCAAGGTCGATCGGATTGGTGGACCCCAGCCGGTGGATAGGACTATATTCTTCGCCTAACCCGATTTTGCGCGGATGGGTAGGTGTTGGGAGAGGGGGGGAAAAAATTTCGCCTGGAACCGTTGACGGGCAAGGATTTGAGCCCTATCCTAGAAAAAATCGATCCGCGCAAATCCTGAAACCCTTATGACACAAGCATTACAGCGAAATTTTTTTTCTCCCCTCTTGACAACCCAGGAGCTGAAATGCTATTTTTGGATCGATTCGCGCAACTGCACCTTGAAAACCGCATATTGTAAGGGTTCCAGGAGGCCGCTCCCGAAATTTACCCGAATCCCTTTCAGGGATTGAAACCTAAAATTCGCAAGAGACCTAGAGCGACGACGGAAGATTACCCGAAATTTACCCGAATCCCTTTCAGGGATTGAAACCTTGATTACCTGGGGGCATTCTGGGGTCGTGTCTGCCCGAAATTTACCCGAATCCCTTTCAGGGATTGAAACAAGGTTGAGGGTACGAGTCACGAAGCCATCGACCAGCGCCCGAAATTTACCCGAATCCCTTTCAGGGATTGAAACTGGACCCCAACGCTGTAGCGGGATTCGGACTTACGTCCGAACGCCCTAGCGCCCGAAATTTACCCGAATCCCTTTCAGGGATTGAAACTTGTTGGCGTGAGCCGCCCGACCGTTTCCGACTGGGCTCGTGGGCCCGAAATTTACCCGAATCCCTTTCAGGGATTGAAACAGCGGTGTTTGTGCTGGGAGAAAAAATGTAGAATCCCACCCGAAATTTACCCGAATCCCTTTCAGGGATTGAAACAGAGGTTGCTAGCTTCGGCGGCGGAATGTTCCTCGGCCCGAAATTTACCCGAATCCCTTTCAGGGATTGAAACGAGAAGCCCGACCAGATCCATTACTCCTCCAATTCCCGAAATTTACCCGAATCCCTTTCAGGGATTGAAACGGGGACGGAGCTTTGGGCACAGCTTTACAAAGCGCCCGAAATTTACCCGAATCCCTTTCAGGGATTGAAACCTCAGTTTTGAGACTGCTACCATCACTGGTGATTACCACCCCCGAAATTTACCCGAATCCCTTTCAGGGATTGAAACCTGTAAATCTCATTTGGTGGATCCACCCCCTGCTCCCGAAATTTACCCGAATCCCTTTCAGGGATTGAAACAAACAGCGCTGGCCAAGCTGGCCAAAGGACGTTTTTTGCCCGAAATTTACCCGAATCCCTTTCAGGGATTGAAACAAGAACTGGAAGATTTAAGCTCTAAGTGCCCATAAACCCCGAAATTTACCCGAATCCCTTTCAGGGATTGAAACAGAAGCCGGACATCTAAATCCTCTATATTAACACCCGAAATTTACCCGAATCCCTTTCAGGGATTGAAACTTTATCAGTGGCTTGACGAAAAAGCCGACATCATACCCGAAATTTACCCGAATCCCTTTCAGGGATTGAAACAGTCTTCATCCTCATCCTCATCCTCAAACTGAATCGCCACCCGAAATTTACCCGAATCCCTTTCAGGGATTGAAACGAGAATCGGCCATCAATTGCCTGGATTGGAGCATTAGCATTTGGACCCGAAATTTACCCGAATCCCTTTCAGGGATTGAAACCAGTCGGAAATCCGTTGCCTCGACACCCCGAGGAAATCCCGAAATTTACCCGAATCCCTTTCAGGGATTGAAACTTGCCCTCCCAAACCCCGGATAAACTCCTCACCTTTCTTCCCGAAATTTACCCGAATCCCTTTCAGGGATTGAAACGCCAAAAACCCGGGCTCATCATCCTGGATTATCTCCCCCCCCGAAATTTACCCGAATCCCTTTCAGGGATTGAAACGCCCAGGAGCAGGCAACCCAAGCCCTGCAAGGCTATTGACCCGAAATTTACCCGAATCCCTTTCAGGGATTGAAACCAAAGCCCTGTAACTGCGCCCACGACACCGGATTTAATCCGCTCCCGAAATTTACCCGAATCCCTTTCAGGGATTGAAACCAAAAAGCCACAAAAAGCCAAAGGAATACCGGCCAGATCGAACCCGAAATTTACCCGAATCCCTTTCAGGGATTGAAACCTCACTCTTGTGAAAAGAGGCTGGCGGCATATTCGATCCCGAAATTTACCCGAATCCCTTTCAGGGATTGAAACTTCTGGTAAGGTTTGGCGGCGCAGCCAGCGCCACACAACCCGAAATTTACCCGAATCCCTTTCAGGGATTGAAACAGATTCCAGTTAATGAGGCAATATTTGGGGTAAACGCTCCCGAAATTTACCCGAATCCCTTTCAGGGATTGAAACCGCGCTTGGTACTGGGCCTCAATGTTTTACCACAATACCCGAAATTTACCCGAATCCCTTTCAGGGATTGAAACGAGAAAATCGCAAGAATGGCTCCTGCTCCGAATCCCGGCCCGAAATTTACCCGAATCCCTTTCAGGGATTGAAACCTCCCCAAGCCCAGCCCGCCCAAAATATTATGTTCCCGAAATTTACCCGAATCCCTTTCAGGGATTGAAACCCAAAAAGCTGAGCCCTGCGCAGATTGAGGCGGGACCCGAAATTTACCCGAATCCCTTTCAGGGATTGAAACGGCTGCGGAGGAGGCCGGTTTCCACTCTCCCGGCGATACCCGAAATTTACCCGAATCCCTTTCAGGGATTGAAACTCTGGGCGCAAAGCGAACCGAAATTCTTTCTCGACCCCCGAAATTTACCCGAATCCCTTTCAGGGATTGAAACTTAAGGCTTACTTTCAGCAGCTCATCCGCACCACTCAACCCGAAATTTACCCGAATCCCTTTCAGGGATTGAAACTAATTTTAAAGTTTCTGCCCATGATATCCCCCCCGATGCCCCCGAAATTTACCCGAATCCCTTTCAGGGATTGAAACATCTTGGGTTGCTGGAAATGCGGGCGATCGCCCGTCGCCACCCGAAATTTACCCGAATCCCTTTCAGGGATTGAAACGGACTTGGGGTTGAGACTGAGCTTCGGTTGAGTCAGGGGCCCGAAATTTACCCGAATCCCTTTCAGGGATTGAAACCTAAGCAAAAGTCGGCAAAACTGCTGGGGCCTTCCCCCCCCGAAATTTACCCGAATCCCTTTCA
>DVDU01000172.1 GCA_015296065.1 Oscillatoriaceae cyanobacterium M33_DOE_052
CCCCCCTGCCCCCCGTCCCCAAAGCTCCTACCGGATGCTACCACTGTAAATGAGGTAAGCGCCCCAGATGGCGGTAACGGCGGCGATCGTGGTGGCGGTAATGGGGTGGTGGCTTTTGAAAATCACCTTTGGTCCGGTTTCTCCCCTGGTTTGCAGAGTTTCTACATCCAGCCAGGGGGTGGCTCCCCGGCGAAACCAACCGGTGACGGTGACGGACTGACCGATGAAGTCTAAGGGACGAACCCGAAAGGGCCAGAGATAGCCCAATGGTCCGAGGTGAGAACAGCAGTGTAGTTTGATTAAACCGGTGGGGGTGTCTAGGATGAGGTCCTGGGCGAGCCAGTTGCTGATACCGCGACGCCCGAGCAGCTTGCCTTGGAGGCTCTGGGGTTGACTGTCGGTGGGGAGTAGTTGCGGGGAAACGATTAACTCTGGTAATAAGGTGGCTGATGCGAGTCGTTCTGGGGTGATGTCGGGGAAAAATTGGTTGATGCGGCTGAAGGTGCCTAAACTGATGCCCAGGGGGAGACAACCGGCGAGCAATGAGCGATCGCCCCACAACCACTCTAACTCCCACACCCCCACGGCCCCAGAAATCGCGCCCACCAACCAAATACCATAACCGATTGCCAACCCAATGGGCAAGCCAAAAAATGGCGCCCCTTGCAGCAACAGCGGATCCCATTGGAATTGTGGTTTTGCTGCATCCAGTGGCGCAAAATCTAACTCGGTCTCCAATTTCCAGAATTTGGCGTAAACTCCCAGGAGGCGTAGTCGCTCTCCGGTGGGAGGATGACTGTTATTAATGGCGAGCCACCGCCGGTAAGGGTTGGTAACATCCCAAGCGAGCATCGTTTCCCAGGAACCGTAACCCTGAAGGCTGCCTAAAGTTATCCCTTGACGGTATCCCAAAGGCATCAGCATTTCCAACCCTTCTAATAGCCAGCTTGTGCCTCCGGTTTGTCGTACTTCTGCGGCGATACCCACAGCAGTTTTCAGCAACCCCCGAGCCAGACCGTTGGGATTGCCCGTGAGGGCTGCAGCGGCGCGATCGCTATAATACAACCGTAGGCGCGACAGCCACAACACCGGCCACCGCAGCAGCCAAAACCCCCCATAAGCCGCCGCCGCCATCACCCCCGCCCCCAAAAACATCACTTTACTATTAATCGAGCTTTGGCTCTGCCACTTATCCCCCTCTTCTGCTGCTTGCCAATAGATAAGATAAGGAAGTTGGCACAGCAACACCGCCAGAGTCATTATCGAAAACTCCCAATTGGCGATATGCGCTACTTCCCCCGCACAAATAGCCGCAATTTCGTCCGCTTCCAGCTTTTCCAACAACCCAGAGCTAACCACAATGCGAGCAAACCGGGGCAAACAACCATAACTCATCGCCACGGGTGCATTTGTGGGTAAAAGTCCCACCTTAAATTCGGGAATATGTCGCTCAAAGCAGAACCGCCGCAATAACCGAGCCGCTTCGGGAGATTTCTCCCCCAATTCTTTAACACTACTCGCCGTCATGCCGTAACACTTAGTTAGCAAGACATCCATCAACCACGGCGAGGCGGCGAAAGCCAGAAAAAAGACGCCGAAAATCGGCCATGTTTGGTCTTGGTAGAAAGGCTGAAACGGTCTGCCAAAAGGAATTTTGCTCAAAAACGATTCATTTAATTGAAATAGCACAAATTGGATAAAACCCCGCATCATCCAAAACAGGGTTAAGACAGTCACCCCCTGAGATAACCGCAGCCACTGCAAATTAGGTGTCTTCATGGCTGGCCAATTTTTTGCCCTTCCCGCCTGACGCCATTGGGGAGACCCGGAGACGGGGGGAGGGGGAGACGGGGGGACGGCGGTTCGGCTTCGCCCTTCGACTTCGCTCAGGGCAAGCTCACCGACCTGGGGACGGGGGGACCCGGAGACAGGGGGACGGGGGGACGGGGGGACGGGGGGACGGGGAGGAGTTCTTAGTGGGGCTTCAGCCCCTCCTTTGGTTTGTAGTTGGGCTTTAGCCCCATCTTTAGTTTGTAGTTGGGCTTTAGCCCCATCTTTAGTTTGTAGTTGGGCTTTAGCCCCATCTTTAGTTTGTAGTTGGGCTTTAGCCCCATCTTTCATTGTCCCTACAGGGGGAGGCGGTGGCGGGGGGAGGGGGAGACGGGGAGATGGGGAGATGGGGGCAACCACGGGGGGATTGCCCCTACGTCCCCCTGAGTCCCTTGCCAACGGAGGAGCGTCTAAAGGTATAAACCCGGTGGGGTCGGCGGTGTCTAAAGGAATAAAACCGGTGGGGTCCGTGGCGGGGGGTGGGGGTGGGAGTTTTTCTTGGGTACGGACTGCCCAGGCTCTGACTTTCTCGTTCTCGCTTTGGGTGAGGGTTTGGCAGAGAGAGGCGGCTTTTTCTAAGTTCCCATTACCTTGATAGGCGGCGACTAATCCCATTTGTGCCCGCCAGAGTTGGGGTTTGGGTAGGGGCGATTCGCGAATCGCCCCTACACGGGTGTAGGTTTCTAGATGGTCGATCGCCGCCTGATAATCACCCTGTTTCAGTGCGGCTAACCCGGCTTCCAAATGTCCATTATCCATGAGTTTGTCCCTAGTCATTTGTCACCAGGCAATTTGTCATTTGGTACGGGCTGACATACATAAATATCGAGCTGTTACGAGTAGGGGCGAAGCATCGCGGGATCAATATCTAGGTAAAACCGATAACCTCTTAGCCGCGATGCTTCGCCCCTACATGACGCCGTGCCCTTGACAAATGACTTTTGACTTTTGACAAATTATAATGATTCTGGTTCTTGACCAGCCACGACTGGAGCGGTGGCGTTGAGTTTTAAATTGGGGTGGTCGGCGAGGAGTTGCTGTAAGTTCCAATCGTTTTTAAACAGCAATACGGGACGCCCCCAGCTATCTTTGACGGTGACGGTGTTAAATATTCTGCCCACTTTTTCTAAGGCTTCCCAACCGTCAGCGACCCACCGCGCTACGGTAAAGGGGAGTAATTCGATGCGGGTTTCTACGCCGTATTCGTTTTCTAGGCGAAATTGTACGACTTCAAACTGGAGTTGTCCCACGGCGGCTACTATGGGGTCACGCTTGGATTCGTCGGCGGAGTACATGATTTGGACGGCTCCTTCTTCGCGCAGTTCTGAGATGCCTTTTCTAAATTGCTTGAATTTGGAGGGGTTGGGGTTGCGCAGGTAGGCGAACATTTCTGGGGAAAAGCAGGGAATGCCTTCGTATTCTAGTTTTTGGCCGCTGTAGATGGTATCGCCGATCGCGAAGACGCCGGGGTTGTTTAAACCGATGACATCTCCGGGATAGGCTTCTTGAATTGATTCCCGGTCTTGGGCGAATAGTTTCTGAGGACGGGAGAGGCGGACGGTTTTGCCTGTGCGAGCGTGGTTTACGGTCATGTCTTTTTCAAATTTACCGCTACACACGCGGATGAAGGCTACCCGATCGCGGTGTTTGGGGTCCATGTTGGCTTGCAGTTTGAAGACAAAGCCGGTAAATTCGGGATAGGTGGGGCTAATTTCTCCGAGGTTGCTGAGGCGGGTTCCGGGTTTGAGGGCGTATTCTAGGAAGCTGTCGAGAAATAGCTGCACGCCGAAGTTGGTGAGGGCACTCCCAAAAAACACTGGGGTCAACTTCCCTGAATGTAGCTCCTTGAGGTCGAGTTCTGAACCCAGTTCGCTGATTAGTTCTAGTTCGTCTTTAAATTGGTAGTAGAGTTCTGGTTCTAGGAGCTGCTCAATGCGGGGGTCTCCCAGAGGGATTACGGTGTCTTTGGCTTCTTTGCTACCGTGAGCGACCCGATCGTACAGGTGAATTAGCTTGGTATGGCGATCGAACACGCCTCGGAAGCGATCGCCACTCCCGATCGGCCAATTCACCGGATAAGTCGCCAGTCCCAGCTCCTTCTCAATTTCATCGAGCAATTCCAGCGGTTCTCGCCCAGGCCGATCCATCTTATTAATAAACGTGAATATCGGCAAACCCCGCATCCGGCACACCTCAAACAGCTTCCGCGTCTGCGGTTCCAGACCCTTCGCCGCATCCTCCAACATCACCGCATTATCCGCCGCCGCCAGAGTCCGATAAGTATCCTCACTAAAATCCTGGTGTCCCGGCGTATCCAGCAGATTAATTTGATAATTCCGATACTCAAACTGCAACACCGTGGAAGTAATCGATATCCCCCGCTGCTGCTCCATCTCCATCCAGTCGGATTTGGCGTGCTGTTGCGCCCGCCGCGCCTTCACCGCCCCCGCCTGATGAATCGCCCCCCCGTATAGTAACAGCTTTTCCGTCAGGGTAGTTTTCCCTGAGTCGGGGTGGGAAATAATCGCGAAGTTGCGGCGTGTCTCCACGGCTTTTTCTAGTTCGGTTTCCAATTCGGCGGTCATCCTAGCACCTAATCTCGACTAACGGAGCAATTTTTCTCCAGTTTAGCAGGTCCAGTTTAGCCACCATACACCCTGCTTTGCCAGCTTTTTAGGGGGTTGCCCCACCCTCCCATCCCTTTCCCGTGGGCATGCTAGGCTAAATGCAGCCACAACCTGCCCAGAGGAGAGACATTTATGGAAGAGGTCAACCAGCGGAAGCTCTTATCGGTTCTATGTCACGGGGCCATCTTTTTTAGTGCCACGGTGTTCTCGGTGGGATTGCCCATTGCGATTTTATTCACTTCCCAAGACCCAGTAGTGAAAGAAAATGCCAAAGAATCCCTGAATTTTCACATTAATCTCTATATTTACGCTTTTATCTTCTTTTTACTGCTGTTTGTGGTGATTGGTTTGCCCTTGCTGGTGCTTTTAGGGGTTGCCAGTTGGGCACTGCCCATTATCGCCATTGTGCAAATTGTCAACCATCCCGATCGTCCTTACCGCTACCCCTTCCTGTTTCGGCTTTTTTAAGCCCTTCAAGGACTTTTGGCATCCCCCATTCCGATTTTAACGCGCCATCCTCATCTCATTTCTCAACCGTAAGTCTTTATTTGCCGCCATCTCTAGCCAAAGATGGCCATCATTTTATGCCGGTAAACAATTAGTTGTCTAAGGATAAATACTCAGCCAATTTTGCCATTGATTATTCTCCTATCATCCTTACAAAATACCTACCGTGTTTCTACGACACTCCTCTATGTAAAAATACGGAATTCACTATTAGTATATTTACATAAAAATTAAATCAGTAGGATTACTGATTCAAAAAAAGCAATCTTACTGATGGAATTAAAAGCAGAAAACAAGACAATAGAAGGGTAGAGAAGTTCAAGGCAGCACTATGTATCTCAGCACTCAAATCGAAAATCTGTTCATCGATGTTTCCCTATCTCAAAAAATCACCGAAACCGACTGGCAGGAGTTGGTGGCGATATCAGAAAGCCCACTGAGTCCGGAAGTAAAACGGATGGTAAAAAGAATCCTGCACGGCGTTCGCCGAGGCTGGGTCAGTGTTTTAGCTTAGTGAGAGTAAGTCAGCTATCAAGGCTCTGAATGGCAACGGGGGGTTAGAACAATGAGTATCGAGCAACTTTTCATCAACACTTCTCTATCCCAGAAAATCACCCAAAATGACTGGGAAAAGCTATCTATTATCGCTAACTCTCCCTTGACGCCGGAAGAGCAACTGATGGTGAGACGCATAGTTCACAGCGTCCGGCGGGGATGGTTCTGCATTTTATCTCCGGAAGGCAGGTTGTGCGCGGCAGCCTCGGAAGACTTATCCACCCTTAGCCCAGCTTGAAATCGCTTTGGTTAAACCCTCAAGGGTGTATTCTGTGGCTTCTATGTTGACCTTCCCTAAGAGACTATGGCAGGTTTTGGAAGTGGCTGGACCGATGGATGCTATCCCAACCTTGGCCAACAAGTCTTGCCAAGATTTGTTTTTAGCGGTGGCTGCTGTGTCACTGCGATCGGAACTGCCCTGAGATTCTAGGTACTTTTTCTCTACAAGTTGACAAAAATACTGTACCGTTTTAGAACTGGCAAAGGTGATGAGATCCACTTGCCGGTTTTTTAATGCTTCCCAGGCGGTGGGGTCAATTTTGGCGGGACAACCGGACTCGTAGGCGGGGACTTCTTCCACTTGGGCACCTTTGGCGGTTAATTCGGCGACGAGGACTTCTCTCCCACCGGTTTCCACCCGGGGAAAGAGGATGTTTTTACCGCTGAGGTCTTCGGGAAAGGTTTCGGCGAGGGAGTCGGCGACAAAGTTGGGGGGGATGTAGTCGGGTGTGATCCCGTGTTGTTCTAGCTGGAGGGCGGTTTTTTTGCCCACAACGGCGATTTTTAACCCCGCTAAGGCTCTGGCATCTTTTCCTTGGGCGGTCAGCCGTTCAAAAAAGTATTGCACGCCGTTGGTGGAGGTGAGAATTAACCAGTGAAATTGACTAAGGCGGGCGATCGCTCCATCCAACTGCTCCCAACTCGATGGCGGCCCAATTTCAATCGTGGGCATTTCTATGACATTTGCCCCAACTCCTTCCAATAATGCCCGAAACTCGCCCCCCTGAGCCGCCGATCGGGTCACTAACACAGTTGTGCCCATCAAAGGCTTTCTCATTTCCGGCTGAGTTACTCGCTCTTCTAACATATAATCTTGATCCACTGGCGGACTCGGAGATTTATCAGTATTGGTCGCCCCTTCACTCACAAGATAAGGACGCCACCGCACCACTTCCCCAATAGTAATGGCACAAGGTGACAGAGACTCACCCTGGGTTTTTTCCACAATATCACCCAAAGTCCCCATCCATACCTCTTGCCATTTCGTCCCCCCCGCCTTAATAATTGCCACTGGCGTCTGATTTGACTTACCGTAGCGCATCAGTTGGCGCACAATTTCCCCCAACTGTCGCCCCCCCATCAACACCACCAAAGTTTCCAGCTTCGCCAGCGTCCCCCAGTCCAGCTCCTCCGGTTGATGACCGCTCGCCACCGCAAAACATCGACTCATCACCGGGTCCGTGAGGGGAATACCCGCCAGTTCCGGAGCCGCCAAAGCCGCCGACACCCCCGGTACAACCTCATAAGCACAACCCGCACTCCGCAACGCCTCAATTTCCGACATGCAGCGACCAAAAATAAAGGGGTCTCCCCCCTTCAAGCGCACCACCTGTTTACCTTGGCGACATTGCTCCACCAACAAACTATTAATCTCTTGTTGCTCCCAACTGGGTTTGCCCCCCCGCTTGCCTACATAAAACTGCTGGCAACTCTCCGGCACCAATTCCAGCACCCCGGAGTCCACCAAAGCATCATAAATCAAAACTTCTGCCCTCAACAGCAGTTCCCGCGCTCTGACAGTGAGGTAAATCGCGTCTCCCGGTCCTGCTCCTACTAAGTAAGCCTTACCCATCCCTTCACTCCAGACTGCACGGGCTTGCCATAAGATAAACATACCATCATCGGCCACTGTTTATCTCAGATGTTGAAAATTTCTCTGCTCTGTCCCACACGCGATCGACCCCAAAAAGCCCTCCGCTTAGCCTTAAGCATCCTAGAAACCGCCACTCATCCCCAACGAGTGGAAATCCTCTTTTATCTCGACGCCGACGACCCCACCACCGACCAATACCTGAACCAATTTCGCGCCCATCAACACCAACTCTCCCGCTTTCTCCGCTGTCCCTTCATCATCGGCGACCCCATCAGTATCTCCAAATCCTGGAATGAATTAGCCAGTCGCTCTCAAGGGGACATCTTAATTATGGCTGCTGATGACCAAACCTATGATACTCCCGGTTGGGATATGCGCTTAGATGCAGAAATCCAAAAATTCCCCGATCATATTTTCTGTATGTGGTTCAATGACGGTCACTGGGGCGAAAAACTTTGCACCTTCCCCATAGTCAGTCGCCAATGGTACACCACCCTCGGCTACTTCACCACCGGGATGTTTGAATGTCTCTATGATGACTTATGGATTATGGATATTGGCCGCATCATCGGACGCCTCCATTACATCCCCGATATCCTCACCGAACATTATCACTGGAGTTATGGCAAATCAGAAATTGACCCCACCTATGAACGCCACCAAGTCAACGCTGAAGGCCAACTCAAACCCGCCGTGCAAAGAGACCTCGACCTATTTAAAAGAACCGCCCATTATCGGGAATTAGACGCCCGCCGTCTCACCGCCATAATGAAACGGTGAATTTGTCCCTTGGTCCTGGTTGCTTTTCCCTTCTCCCTTGTCGAAGCTGTAGAGTGGGCAATCCCAGCTCGATAAAGGAGTGAAATTTGATTACCATAATTCGGGATTCCGGGCTCTGAAGAGGGAGTTTTTCTGCCGGACAAAGGTGCTTTTCTCGATTGACGGCTGCGGTGAAATCCCGCCAACCTAGTCAACTCGTTAGAGGGTATAATCAATATCAGTTTAAGTAGATAAAAATGGAGTCAATCATGTTGGAGGTGGGGGCAGAGGAGGAGCGTTTAGATGTGTGGTTGGCGGGACAACTGCCGGATGTGTCGCGCTCCCGGATTCAAAAGATTATCGAATCTGGGGGGGTGTTGGTGAATGGGGAGATTTGCACCACGAAAAAGGCGAAGCTGAACAGGGGCGATCGGCTCACGATCACCATTCCGGCCCCGCAACCCCTCTCCCTCACTCCAGAACCCATCCCCCTGGATATCCTCTATGAAGATGAACACCTGCTGATCATCAACAAACCCGCCGGTTTAGTAGTTCACCCGTCAGCGGGCCATGAGCAAGGCACCCTGGTACATGCGCTTTTGGCTCACTGCACCAACCTCGGGGGTATTGGTGGCGTGGAACGTCCGGGTATTGTCCATCGCCTGGATAAAGACACCACTGGCGCCATTGTGGTGGCGAAAACGGACCAGGCACACCAAAATTTACAGGCACAAATCAAGGCCAAAACCGCCCGCAGAGAATATCTGGGGATTGTGTTTGGGGCGCCCCGGGACGCTGCAGGCACGATCGATTTACCCCTAGGACGGCATCCAGTCGATCGGAAAAAACAGGCGGTAGTCCCGGTGGATAGGGGGGGACGCCCAGCGGTGACACATTGGCAAATAGAGGAAAGATTGGGCAATTATACTTTGATGCGGTTTGAGCTAGAAACGGGGCGGACGCATCAAATCAGGGTACATAGCGCCCAGATAGGACATCCGATTGTGGGCGATTTAGTTTATGGTCGCGGCAGGTCTGTGGGGGTGAATTTGCCGGGACAGGCGTTGCATGCTTGGCGGCTGACTTTAGCGCATCCAGTTACGGGCGCTCCTTTACAGGCGGTGGCGGGTATCCCGATCGCTTTTGCGACGCTTCTAGAAGTGCTGCGACGGCGGGGATAAGGAGATGGGGTTTGCTAGGGGGATGGCCCTACAGCCCATATTAGAAACCGGGTTTCTCAACGAAGTTTCTCGTACCTTGACGAAGATTCTCCACAGAAACCCGGTTTCTGGCCGGGATGGTTGGGACCTGTCCCCTCCTAGTCCGCTTACTTCTTGCGGTTGGGCACTTTAGCCAGGTAATTTAGGTTAAAGGTAGAAATGCGGGGGCCGGGGTTGACCAGAGGCGTGACATCGCGTGCCATTCCCAGGTACAGAGAGGGATCCCCTGCTTTGGCTTGTTTGTCTTGGGGAACAAACCGACGGACGACGGTTTGCCAGACGATTTGGGGGAAGCCCAATTGAGAGCGGTGGTATTCACCGTAGCGGGGGGTTTTCAGGTTAAAGGGGGTTTCGCCTTTAGCCCGCTGGGGTAGAATCCGCCGCAGTTGGTAGGGTACGGTGTTATAACCGAAGTTGCTCAGGTATTCTTCGGTGTCGAGCAGAGCATCGACAAATCCTTGCAGACCTTTGGTAGCGAGGACGATCGACCAGGTAATTTTTTCCCGCTCGCTGTAAACATCGCGGCCCAAAACCCGCTGGACGCACATTTCTACAAACCGGTAGTTGCTATTGGTCTCGAAATTCAGCCGCCGGAAGGAGTCAGACAACAGCAAACCCCGAATGAAGTCCCGCACGTTAATTTGACCGTAGGTCAGCTGCGATTCCAAGAACTTTTGGCGAGTGCTAGATAGGATTTGGTGTTCGCTGAAAATTTGGCGGTAAGCTGCCCAAATCACGTCTTTGATTTCATCAGCAGCAGCCATTTCGGTGGAATACTTTCTGGGCTGCTCTTCTCCGGCTATTTCATAACCGGATACGCGCTGGTTTTGGCTTTTTGGTGCGTATTCTAGCAAAGGAATCGACACTATCAGACCTCCGCAATCTCAAAATTGAAGTTTTCTAATCAGCTATCAGTTATAGCAAGGGGTGGGGACGGGGGGACTAGGAGACTGGGGGACGGGGGGCAGGGGGAAGAGGGGGAAGAGGGGGAAGAGGGGGAAGAGGGGGAAGAGGGGGAAGATTACTCCCCGCACTCCCCACACTCCCCACACTCCCCACACTCCCCTTGCTCCCTTGCTCCCTTGCTCCCTTGCTCCCTTGCTCCCTTGCTCCCAGTCTCCCCGTCTCCCCGTCCCCCAAACTCCCCCATTCCCATCCAGGAGTAGGGGAGTCTTCCGGGAGTTTCTCATGGACAGCCCAAAATCAGAGTAGGGGATGAAGGGGTTCGCAGTCTCATTTTTTTTAAGTAACGCAACAATTTGTAATATTTCTTAATATATTTTTGCTATTGTGGTCCTCTTTCTGTTGCCACCAGATTGGGGGCACCGAGCCAAAAGGCGAGGGGGTCGGTGGGGGGTTGGTAGGGTGGCCAATGGCGCAGGAGGGCTTCGGTGGCAAGGGGGGGGGTATTCAGCCCTAAACCTAAACAGAGGTGGGTAAGCACGTCGTAAAATAGCCGATCGTGCCCGGGGGCTTTTAAATAGGCGTGGGCGTATTCGTGAACGACGGCGGCGAGCCAGTCTGGGGGGTGGATGCGGCCCACGTCGATGAGGATGGTGGTGGGCTCGATCAGGATGTTGCAGAGGGCGTCAATCCGGAGGTGGGAAGCGAGGGGAACGGCGAGAATGTGACATTGGGGCCGTTTGGCGGGATAAAAACACTGGTGACAGGCTTCTAGACAGTCGAGGAGTTCTTGGTTAACTGCACAGATGTTTTCGCCGATCCAAGTGCAGATGCGGATGCGATCGCCGATGTGATTGGAAATGGCGACGACATCCCCCACCGGCGCGAGCTGTCGCGCCGCCTGGAGGTATTCCCACCCCCGCACAAATGGATCGGCACTCTCAAGGAGGGGTGACTCGGAACCCATCACCAGCCGAAAAGGGAATAAAACTGTGCCGATGGCGGCGCTGAGCTAGCGGTTTGATCTGGCTCGGTGGCAGTTTTCTCATTACCATTGGCACTGGCGGTGGTGTCGATGCGGCTTTCACTACAAAATGAGGCGGTGCTAAACCCGCCAAACCGCTTGACTGTGCTGGTGCGCATCCGTAAGTTGGGGTTAGGAAACCAGAACCGCTCCACGGCGCTCATGGTTTCATACTCGGTTTCCAGAATTAAGGCGTCTTCATCGTCGATCAAATAAGTACCGGCGACGGGGACAATTTCCGCATAGCCGCGCTCGCGCAGCATTTTGCCGATTTTGGGATTTTCGGGATCTGGCACGATCGCCAAGACAGTTTCGCCGGAGTGGTTTTCTCCTTCCCGGTCCCAAGCCATCGAGCCTTCCCACCGGACGAAAGCGCCGCCGCTAGCTTGCTGGGGGTCGATTTCATAAAGTTGGCAGATTTCTACGACTCTGGGATGGTCGGGGGTGAGGGTTTCCACGGTGATTTCCGAGTCCCCCATTTCGGCGCGGCGGAATGCCAGGTGGTGGGTCGTGCGTTGCGATCGCCACCGCCCTGCACTCCGGTTAAAAAATTCCATTGCGTCCATGCAGATGATTTTTATTAGCTGTTTGTTGCAGAATTGTTGCTCTTTTTAGCAATTTATCATAAACCTTGGGTCGCGAGATCGCCCCTGTGATCGTGCCTACCGTTGATACATATGGAGGCTTCGTTACCACCCCCTCTCCCTACCTGGGAGTGGGGAGTGTGGGGAGTGTGGGGAGTGTGGGGAGTGTGGGGAGTGTGGGGAGTGTGGGAAGTGTGGGAAGTGTGGGAAGTGTGGGAAGCAATCTTCCTCCCTCTCCTCCCACCCCTCCCCATCTTCCCCCTCCTCCCACCCCTCCCCCTCTTCCCCCTCTTCCCCCTCTTCCCCCTCTTCCCCTCTTCCCCTGCCCCCCTGCTCCCCGTCCCCCAGTCCCCCAGTCTCCGAGTCTCCCTCATCCTAGGAGCGTGACGCTAGAGCGTGACGCACATGGAGTTGGACGCGGGGATCGGGGTCTGTGAGTAGGTGGGTGAGAGCGGCGGTGGCTTCTGGCTGTTGGAGCTGATTACTCCGTCCGGTGAGGGAAGCGATCGCCCATGCCACAGAGATTTTGATTGTGGCATCATGGATGGGGGAGTGGGGATGATGGTTTTGGAGAGCCCGAATGATCATTTGGGAAGCGATCGGGATGAGTTCGGCTGATTCAATCATCCCTAAACCGGTGATGATTTCGCGGAAAACTTCTGTCACCGTGGTGTGACAGATAATCTGCTCGAGATATTCTAGAGCGGTGGGAGTAGCCATCCAGTGCAGACTGCGGGCGGCAGTGACTTGCAACGGGACTGGGGTGGCAGTGGATTTGAATAACTCAAAGATGGCGGCGGCGGCGGGGTCTGTACCCAGACGACTCAGGGCAATGGCTGCTTGCTGGCACACTTCCAGGTTAAAATCCCACAGTCGTTCTTTTAATACCTGCACCATATCCACATCTGGGGGATAGTGCTGTGAGTTGTGAGTGCAGCACAAGCCCAAACCGGTAACGGCGGATTTTCGCACCGGGGCCGCAGTGTCATTCACAGCCGCCACTAGGACTGGGGGGATGCGGGGGTCATCGAAACTGATGAGAGCATCTATTGCTTTGGCGCGGATGATGGGGTCAGGGTGATTCACCACTTGTAGCAGGGGGGCGATCGTCCCGTTGGAGCGAATGCGCGATAGACAGCTCACTGCCAAAGTCACTGATGCTGGTTCCTCTAGCAGCTTTGCCAGAGAAGCGATCGCCTGCGTGCCGATATTCGCCAGAGCGAGGGTTGCCATTTGGCTCAATTCCTCATCCCCATCATTATCTAGGAGCAATACCAGCGCGGCTACTACGGCGGGGTCTTCAAACTGACTGAGGATGCGACCGGCAAACCAGCGCAGGTCTAAGTCTGCCTGTTCATCTTCCAAAATAGCGTGGAGGGGGGAAATGGTGGCATCACCCAATTTGGGTAAGAAACTGGCAATCTCCCACCGCTCTTGAAAATCGCCATTGACCAGAACTTTTAACGCCAACTCCAGTAATGCCTCTTGGTCTAATTGGTCAGACGTGGGTTGGGGTCGCCCCCTCTGAGGCGCCAACGTCATACTGAGCCCCCTCTGGGGCGCCAATGTTCTGCCTGTACCGGCGGTTTCCCCCCAAAACTGCTGTAAGCACTGAATCACTAATGACCAGTTGTGTTTAGCGGCGGCGGCATATGCCTGCTCGATCAAAGTTGGGTTTGTTAAAAGCATTTAATTGACAGATGTTTGATTCTCTTTTCAATCTAGCCGGACTTGGGACTGAAACCCAAAGGGGATATTGAAAAACTGAATTGCTTTTATCCGTAACCTGCATAGCTAAGTGATCAACCGAGAGTGCCGGGAAAAATATAAAATAAATCTAAATTTCTCCTTGCTCCCCTGTCTCTTGTGCCGCAGATAACAGATAACCAATAACAAATGACAAATGACAATAACCTTTAAGTTGCCTTGGTAGCCTACTGTTTGCCGGTGGGGGTCTCTCAGCCCGGTTGGGCACGATCGGCGATATCAACGTGCCCATTTTTCTCCTGCTGATCCCCATCACCTTCGCAGGCACTTATTTTGCCAGAGAAACCCCGCCACCTCTGCTGGGAAAAATCTCTGGCATCTTGCCTTGAGCAGCTTTCTTGGATTTGCTGGTTTTTGTTCTTTGTCCCGAATGTCATTTGTCCTTTGACTGTTGAATTCAACCACAAAAGCACAGAGAGTAAAAAGAAAAATTAAAATTATTAACCTAATTTCAGCTAAACCAGTAAACTTTTTTGAGATATGTGATATACTTGAAAAAGTGCTAAAAATAAATCCGATTATCCAGTAAACAACAATTCTGTTATCGCAAAATTATGTACTCTAAAAAACTAAACTTATTGGTAGTATTTTCCCGGAAGCTAGGCAGTTTAATAGAAAATCTAGAATTAGAATTTTACATGGAAATGCAAATAACTAAAGTAGAAAATATCAGCGATGGCTTAGATATTTTAGTGAGAAATAATTTTGATCTGATTATTTTAGACCTAGAATTGATGGAGAGTCAGAGTTTAGATAGCCTTAACGAGCTTTGGGAAGGGGAAATTTTTCATCGGAGTAATTTAGCGTCAGGAAAAGCTAATAGCAATTGGAGTTTACCACCGGTGGTGGTGGTGGTCAGCCGGGAGAATGAAGAGTTAGGGATGAGTGCCATAGCAGCGGGGGCGGAAGATTATTTGATTGGAGAGGAAATCAATAGTCAGGCTCTGGAAAAAACTTGGCGCTGCGCTCGGGCAAGAGCGATGAGGAGACTGGGAGACTCGGAGACGGGGGGACGGGAATTCCGTAGGGGCGAAGAGCGAATCGCCCCGACTCGACTGGTTTGGCAGCGGACTGGGGAACTGATAGAAGCGAATAATTTGCTGGCGGATGAAATCGCCAAGAGACAAAAATCAGAAGATATTTTGATTTTGCGCGAACATTATTTGGAAACGATCGCCGCTGTACAGCAAAGATTATTGGGGGATGATATTCAACCCTGGGATTACCAGCCAATTCTGGAGATGCTCGGGGAAGCCTCGGGAGCGTCTCGAGTTTATCTCTGGGAGCGGGTGTGGCGGAGCGAAGGTTCGGTCTCCCGATCGAGAAGTGTCTCTTGGGGGACAGCGGAGAGGCATCAAAGTCAAGGGAATATCCTGGTGGCGAGGTGTGAGTGGTCGGCTTTTGGCATAGTGCCCCGTGGGGGGGAAATATCCACCACTGCCCCGGCACAGTGGGAGGAATTAATCAGCCAAGGGCAAGTGATCAATGGGATCGCGGCTGATTTTCCTGACCCCGATCGCCAGTGGCTGCGGGACAGTGGCACCCTCTCGGTCTTGATTTTACCCCTGATGGTTGACGGTGAGAGCATCGGCGCGATCGGCTTCGATAATTGTTATGAAGAAACGGTTTATCAACCCCCAGAAGTGGCTCTGCTCCAGTCAGGAGCGGCGGCCATCTCCCTGCACTTGCACCGCCAGAAATCTGAGGCGGCGATGCGGGAAAGCGAAGTCAGATTTAGATTAATGGCGGATATGGCTCCAGTGCTGATTTGGTTAGCGGGGACTGATGGCCGTTGCCAGTTCTTGAATCAAACTTGGCTGGAGTTTACCGGACGGAGTTTAGAGGCGGAAATCGGTGATGGATGGCTCGAAGGGATCCACCCAGAAGACCGCCAGAGCTGCTGGGATAATTATATGGTAGCGTTTGAGGCACGATCGGGCTTCGAGATGGAGTTTCGCTTGCGTCGATCGGATGGGCAGTATTGTTGGATTTTGGAGCGAGCCATCCCCCGGTTTAGTGCGAATGGGGAATTTGCCGGTTATATCGGCTCTTGTGTGGATGTGAGCGGTCTCAAAAATGCTGAGGGGCAATTAGAGCAAAAAAACGCGGAACTACAGGCGATTTTTCAGGGGATACCGGATTTATTCTTCCGTATGGCTGCTGATGGCACCATCTTGGATTATAAAGGGGGGTCAAAATCTGACCTGTATGTGCCACCAGAAGAATTTTTGGGGCAAAGCATTCAATATCTGCTGCCTCCGGAGGTGAGCCTAAAAATCCTCAGCAGTGTAGCTTTGGTGAATCAAAGTAAATCCCCGGTAAATGTTGAATATTCTCTGACGATAGAAGGGACACAACAGCACTACGAAGCCCGCCTGGTGCCGTTTGGCCAAGAGCAAGTAGTGGCGATCGTCCGCAATATCAGCGAAAAAGTGCGATTTGAAACCGCCCTCAAAGAAAGCCAAGAGCAGCTCCATAATATTCTTGAGTGCCTAGAGGATGTGGTTTGGTCTGTGGAGGCGAAAACTCGGAAAATCCTGTTTGTCAACCCGGCTTGCGATCGGCTGTATGGTTATAGTGCCGCTGATTTTTTAGGCAATTCCCTACTGTGGCTGGCAGCAGTCCACCCAGAAGACCACCTTCTAGTAGAGCAACAAAGTGAGGATTTGTGGCAGGTGGGGAGCAAAGATATAGAATACCGGATTATCCGGCCTGATGGGCAGGTGCGGTGGGTGCGCGATCGGGCTCGCGTCATTTATGACCCCAACGGCAACCCCCTCCGCATCGATGGCATCGCTACGGATATTACGGAGCGGAAAAAAATTGAAACCGCCTTGGAGCAAGAACGGGAGCAGTTGCGGCAAATCGTCACCCATGCTCCGGTAGCGATGGCGATGTTCGATCGGCAAATGTGTTATGTAGCCTATAGCCATCAATGGTTGAGAGATTACAACTTGCCCCCAGATTCCTTGATTGGGCGCAACCACTACGAAGTCTTCCCCGACCTACCCGATCGCTACAAATTGTTTCACCAAAAAGCACTACAAGGAGAAAGCATTGGACACCCCGAAGACCGGTTTGAGCGAGCCGACGGCTCCATAATTTACTGCCGCTGGGGGATCCATCCTTGGTACGCCCCCGATGGGTCGATCGGCGGCATCGTCATCGTCACCCACATGATCAACGAGCTAGTCCAAGCCCGAGAAGCCGCCCTAGAAGCCGCCCGGATTAAATCGCAATTCCTGGCCAACATGAGCCACGAAATTCGCACCCCTATGAACGGCATCCTAGGCATGACCGAAATCCTCCTCAAAACCGAACTCAATGCCCAGCAAATCGACTTCCTGCAAACTCTGAAAACCAGCGGCGAAAACCTGCTGACTATCATTAACGACATCCTGGACTTTTCTAAACTCGAAGCCGGGGAAATGCGCCTAGACTCCCAGGAATTGGACATCAAAAAAACCCTGGAATACATTCTAGATTTATTTGCTACCCCCGCCAGCGCTAAACGCCTAGAAATCGCCTGCATTGTAGAGCCAGAAGTCCCGCGTTTTCTCATCGGAGATGCCTCAAGATTGAGTCAAATTCTTTCTAATCTTCTCAGCAATGCTATCAAATTCACCGACGCCGGAGACATCCTCATCCATGTTGACCTCGCCAGAGAAAGTAGTGTATTGCCCGGAGTTTTAGACCAAACCATCAAACTCCGATTTAGCGTGCGGGATACGGGTATTGGCATCACTCCCGAAGGTCAAAAACAACTATTCAAATCCTTTTCCCAAGTTGACTCCTCCACCACGCGCAAGTACGGCGGCACCGGGTTGGGTTTAGCCATCTGCAAACAGCTAGTAGAGTTGATGGGGGGGGAAATGGGGCTGGAAAGTCAACCTTGGCAGGGGAGTACATTCTGGTTTACCGCCAATTTTGCCCGGGTCACGGAGCCCGGGCTCCTCCGCTCCCCGTCCCCCCGTCGCCCCGTCCCCCCATCAAAGCGTCCCCCCATCTCCCCATCCCCGATCGGGGATTTCTGCAATCTCAATCTCCAGGGCAAAAGGTTGCTGGTGGTGGACGACAATCTCACTAATCGCAAAGTGGTACGCCTAGAAGCCACTGCTTGGGGAATGGAAGTAGAAGAAGCGGCGATCGCTGCTGCCGCTCTGGATGCCTTACGCTGTGCCGCCGCCACCGGTAAGCCTTATGACGTGGCGCTTTTGGATATGCAAATGCCGGATATCAACGGCGAAACCCTCGGACGGCTGATCCGCAAAGAACCAGCTTTAAATCACACCAAACTGATTATGATGACTTCCCTTGATAATGGGGACATCAAAGAGATATTGCACGATATTGGTTTTGCGGGCTATTTAATCAAACCGGTGAAAGAATCCCGGCTGCAGGAATGTCTCTATGCTGTTCTTGTGGAAGAGGGGCAGGGGGGGACTTCTGGACCAGGGGACTTCTGGACCCTCTCCCCCTCTCCGAGTCTCCGAGTCTCCCAGTCTCCCCCTCTCCCGGTCTCCCCATCCCCGATCGCCGGAGACCTCAAAATCTTGGTGGTAGAAGATACCCCCATTAACCAAAAAGTTATCATTCAGCAATTGAAGCTGCTGGGTTTAGAGGCGGATTTGGTCAACAATGGTAAAGAAGCTCTCGATCTCCTCGAACGAAAGAACTATCATATAGTTTTCATGGACTGCCAAATGCCTGTCCTTGATGGCTATGAAGCGACCCGCTTGCTGAGGTCAAAACCATCAGCCTGGAGGCCCGTAGTCATTGGCCTGACCGCTTATGCCATGCCAGGAGACCGAGACAAATGTTTGGCAGCGGGGATGGATGACTATCTCAGCAAGCCAGTATCTGGTGAAGATATCAATCTGATTCTGCTCCACTGGTCGCCCCTGTACGGTGAACACAATCATGCCGCAGTTATGGAACAATCACAACCACTAGAATCATCTCCTGTAGTTGTATCCTCAGAAAATAGAGATAGCCAATTAGCTTCGGTTCTGAACGTCCAGCGCTTGCAGCATATTTCCCAAGGCAATCTCACGCTGCAAGTGGATTTAATGCGATCGTTCGTCGAGGAGGCAGAAGCTGGCTTGGCTCAAGCCCAAGCAGCACTCACTGCGGGTAACTTCCAGACGATCGCTCGGCTTGCCCATCAAATTCGAGGCTCTGGGAGCAATCTGGGGGTGCTATCGCTCCCAGAGCTAGCCGCAAGCCTAGAAGTAGTGAGCAAACAAAATAACCTTGAGGCTGCCACCAAGCTAATTACCAGTTTAGAACAGGTGTTATCTCAGCTCAAAGTGGTAGTGGCAAGTGATGAATTCCTCCTACCTGGCGAACCAAAACCCAGCCCCGACTTATTCATAGATTGGAATTATTTGCACAAAATTTCTAAAGGTAATGCTGCATTTGAGAAAAAACTCTTACAATCTTTTGTCGATGCTGCTGCCAATTATCTCGCCCACTGTCAAATAGCCCTGTCTAATCACGATGCCGCAGCACTCTACTACCAAATCCACCAGCTCAAAGGTAGTGCCGCCACTGCTGGCGTGCGTTTGATTCCAGATTTGGCTGCACAAATTGAAGAGTTTACTCAGGCAAACAATTTGAATCAATGCGATATTTTGCTGTTAGAATTAGAAGGAATATTATATAATTTGCGAAATTATATTAGCAACCTTTAATTATCCCATTGTTTTGTCATTGGTTTTGATTCAGAATATCATTTGCCTGCTTAATTGAGAGAGGGAGCTTTGGCTTCACCCCGACTTCTACCCTACCCAAGAGGGATGCTCCCAGTGGGGAGCATCTCGGTTTGGTCAGTAGATCCGTGGGCAGCATTCCCGCCGATACCTTTTGGGTTCACTTACATAACTATCCCCAACCGGTGCGGACTGGATTTAATATTTATAGTCATTTCAAATAAGAGTGAGAGGGAAGCCAGATGTGCTAAAATTGAGAAGAATTATGAGGGAGGGGTCAGAATGGCTTATAGTCTGGACTTGAGAAAACGAGTCATAGAGTACATAGAGAATGGGGGTAGTATA
>DVDU01000050.1 GCA_015296065.1 Oscillatoriaceae cyanobacterium M33_DOE_052
TGTGCGGACCGGAGACAAGGGTAACAAACGTGCCGGGGACATAGGTAACACTTTTGGAATCGATTGGGGGGTCCAAAGGTGTAGTAGGGGAATAGTAAGGGTCCAACCCGATCGAGATCGTTCGTTATAAGCGAAATGTGACAGCCTTTTTTTCATGGCTCAATTAAAAAAATACAAAATCGTCAGTTTAGAGATTGCGCAGATCGATTTGGCAAATTGCTTGGCGACAAAACAACACCTCAAAGGTGCCATCGATCGAAGTCGGTTTAATACCCACTGGATAGCCTCTGAATGCTTGACCGACCTTGATGATTTTGCCACGAAACGAAATTTCTCCTTTCTGCTGCACTTTGCGCACCGTTACCCCTGGATCATACTCGATCATTGGCAAGGTTTCTGGAAACGAGCGCAAACTGACCTGATAACGCGAAGCCGGCACCTCCAAATCCAAGGCTTGGTGTGGACGAATAAAATTGTACTGTTGGCGAAAGCGCTCAAAGGCGCCGTCAAGGTCATGCAGATCGCGCCACTGGTGCGTAGCGAGAAGCTCTCGATTGAGGGTGCCGTGAAAGCGCTCGTCCTTCCCCATGGTCTGAGGATGATAAGGACGACTGTGACTGACTCCGACATCCAAGCGGAGCAACCACATGGTCAGAACTGTGTAGGGATAGGCAGACTCGCCACCCCACGGTGCGCCATTGTCCATAATCATGGAGTTGGGAAGCCCATAGAGCCGAAAGGTTTCGGTCAGAGCCTGCCTAACCGACTCGCCTTTCTGGTTGGGCAAAGCTTTCAAGCACAAGTTAAAGCGCGAGTGATCATCCAAAACGGTCAGAGCGTGGGCCGGGCCGCCCAAAGTGGCTACGGGCCCTTTGAAATCCATCTGCCAAAGGCTATTGGGGACCTCCCGCTCGAAACGCTGCCAGTTGGGCTTGGCCTGATTACTCGGTTCGATCAGTCCGTGGCGATGAAACAGAGCGGTAATCGTACTGCAGGCAGGCAGCCTTTCCCCTTGGTTCTTAAGCAAACGACGAATTTTGCGTGCTCCCCAACGCGGGTGACTGCGGCGCAAACTCAATACCAATTGCTCTCTGGCTTGCGGCAACTTCTCGGGGCTGTTTTTCGGACGCCGCGACTGATCAATCAGACCTTTGGCTCCTTGCTTTCGATATCGGCCCAGCCACTTGTACCCGGTCTTGCGGCTAATGCCGTAACGTTGGCACATTTCGCTGAAGCTCACCGTTTTTTGCTCCGACAACTCGACAAACTCTTGGCGCAATGACATGAGACTAACCACTCCCCAGGCCATACTCTCCTCCCCCTTTCCAATTCGGGGAGGATTATGCCTGTGCTTATGGAAAAAGTGTTACCCATGTCTCCGGTACACCTGTTACCTATGTCTCCGGTCCATACAAA
>DVDU01000243.1 GCA_015296065.1 Oscillatoriaceae cyanobacterium M33_DOE_052
CGTGCGTACTCCCCAGGCGGGATACTTAACGCGTTAGCTCCGGCACGGCTCGGGTCGATACAAGCCACGCCTAGTATCCATCGTTTACGGCTAGGACTACTGGGGTATCTAATCCCATTCGCTCCCCTAGCTTTCGTCCCTGAGTGTCAGTTGCGGTCCAGCAGAGCGCTTTCGCTACTGGTGTTCTTCCCGATATCTACGCATTTCACCGCTACACCGGGAATTCCCTCTGCCCCTACCGCACTCTAGCTTGTCAGTTTCGCCGGCCTTTACAGAGTTGAGCCCTGTGCTTTGACCACCGACTTGACGAGCCACCTGCGGACGCTTTACGCCCAATAATTCCGGATAACGCTTGCCTCCTCCGTATTACCGCGGCTGCTGGCACGGAGTTAGCCGAGGCTGATTCCTCAGGTACCGTCAGAACTTCTTCCCTGAGAAAAGGGGTTTACAACCCAAGAGCCTTCCTCCCCCACGCGGTCTTGCTCCGTCAGGCTTTCGCCCATTGCGGAAAATTCCCCACTGCTGCCTCCCGTAGGAGTCTGGGCCGTGTCTCAGTCCCAGTGTGGCTGCTCATCCTCTCAGACCAGCTACCGATCGCCGCCTTGGTGGGCCTTTACCCCGCCAACTAGCTAATCGGACGCGAGCTCATCTTCAGGCAATTAATCTTTCACCCTTAGGCACATCGGGTATTAGCAGCCGTTTCCAACTGTTGTCCCCGACCTGAAGGCAGATTCTCACGCGTTACTCACCCGTCCGCCACTAAAGTATTGCTACTTCCGTTCGACTTGCATGTGTTAAGCAGACCGCCAGCGTTCATCCTGAGCCAGGATCAAACTCTCCGTTTTGACTTCCTTGTTTCCAAGTTAAGTTTTTTGAGAGTTTTCGGCTCGAAACTTGCGTTTCGGAAACCTTTATGTTAGTTTCTTTAACAAGGAGCTTTTATTGGCTTCGCTTTCAAACTCTATTTGGTTGTTTAGGTTCGGTTGGCCTAGCCGGATGGGTTTCGTTTGCCCTTCCTTCAGGCGCTTTTTTAATATAACCCCCTTTTTTTCGATTGTCAACCCTTTTGACCAATTTTTTTTGAGAAATTTTTTCGCCACTCAAATCCTTGTGTGGTGGTAGTTTTAGGCGATAATATGGTCTGAAGTCGCTAAAAACAGGAAAAAAAATTTTGTGAATTTTCAGCAAGTCATTGCCACCCTGCATGATTTTTGGGGGACCCGTGGATGTCTGATTGCCCAACCCTACGACACGGAGAAAGGTGCGGGCACGATGAGCCCCCACACCTTTTTAAGGGCGATCGGGCCGGAACCCTGGTCAGTGGCGTATGCGGAACCTTGCCGCCGCCCCACGGATGGGCGCTATGGCGAAAATCCCAACCGCTACCAGCACTATTACCAATACCAAGTCCTCATCAAACCATCCCCTGCCAATATCCAAGAGATATATATAGACTCACTACGGGCTTTGGGCATTAAGCCGGAGGACCACGATATTCGCTTTGTGGAAGATAACTGGGAGTCGCCGACCCTGGGAGCCTGGGGTGTGGGCTGGGAAGTTTGGCTTGATGGAATGGAAATTACCCAGTTTACTTACTTCCAACAATGTGGAGGGATTGATTGCCGTCCGGTGTCGATCGAGATTACCTACGGCTTGGAGCGGTTGACGATGTACCTGCAACAGACGGATGCTTTCACCAAAATCCGCTGGAACGATCGCGTCACCTACGGCGATGTTCACCTGCAAGGAGAAATCGAGCAATGTACCTACAACTTCCAAGCCTCTAATCCTGATTTGCTGTTTACCCTGTTCGGGCTGTATGAGCAGGAGGCGGAACAATTGACGAAACAGGGTCTAGTCTTACCGAGTTTGGATTACGTCCTCAAGTGTTCTCACACCTTCAACCTGCTAGATGCACGGGGGGTAATTTCCGTGACAGAGCGGACCCGCTATATTGCCCGGATCCGCAATTTGGCGCGGCGGGTGGCGCATCTGTATTTGCAACAAAGGGAGCAACTCGGCTTTCCCCTGCTCCCAGCCGACTTGGCGGCAACACCAGCAGCATAAAGAACAAACCTGACTACTAAGCCTGCTCCAGAAAGGACGATCGATCTATCTATATATATAGATGGTTGCTCAGTCGGGTTTAGGCTTGGTGGCAGTGGCGTCCCGGCTTCCCTAGCTACAGGACCCACCGGGACAATTGCCGGTGAGGCATCAGACACCCAGAAATAATCGTGTTGACATATCACAGGAGGTAACGCTGTCATGCTCAATGAAATGCTAGAACCGATCGCCAGTCAATTTCGAGCAATGGGGATTCCGGAGCCCATCACCCATTGGGGACACCCGGTGATGATGGGAATCGTAATTTTTGCGATGGGCAGTTTTGTGGGGTTTTCAGGATGGCGCAGCAGACTGACAGCGGATGCGGATGTCGCCCAAAAGAGCCGCAGTGACCACCGCAAAATGGCCCCGTGGATGTTCCTATTTATGGCGATGGGCTACACCGGAGGCTTACTGTCCCTGGTTATGCAAGAGCATACCGTGATGGAAAGTCCCCATTTTTGGACTGGCTCACTGGTGCTGGTGTTGCTAGCCCTCAACGGGCTGATTTCGGCCACCGGTTTCGGTGGCAATAAAGCAGCTCTACGCACAGCTCACGCTTTTCTAGGCAGTACGGCTCTGGCGGTGATGTTGGTGCATGCCATAGTGGGATTGAAATTGGGTCTATCCATCTAAACCATCATTTCAGGGTGTAACGCATCTATATATAGGAGAGCCGCGATGAATTCTGCTAGTGCGGTAATTATTTGTTTCGCCTACATCCTAGGATTACTCTTTACCGCATTACCTGGGGGAGGATATGGGGTTCTGGGGCTGGGAATAGTTGCCGCACTGGTAGTTTTGTTACCTCTACCGGGAGGCTCTAGAGGGTGGAAAAGCCCCTCGAAAGCCTTAGTGTGGCTGCTGGCAGGGTTTATCGGCTTGGCAGCTAGCTTTTACTTGCAGTGGTACACGCCGAAACCGGCGGCTAATGATATCAGTAGGTTTGTGGGCAGTTCCGATACCACCAATATGCAGCAATTGGTGAAGGTGTGGGGGACAGTGAAGAGCGTGCCCCGAGTCACCCGCAGTGAAAAGGGGCAATTTTGGCTGGAAGCAACAAAGCTAGAAATACTGCCAGATCCAAAAGCAGGAAGCGAAAGTCAAGGAAATCAGCCGGTGAGCGGCAATCTCTATGTTACGGTTCCTCTACTACAAGCGACAGGAAGGCATCCAGGACAGGTGGTGGCTGTGACGGGGAAGCTGTATGAGCCCCAAGGACCTTCTATCCCAGGGGGATTTGATTTTAAGGCTTATTTGGCGAAAGATGGCTGTTTTGCGGGTTTGGCGGGGAGGCAAGTAGATCCGCAAGAGGGAAATAGCCAGGAAGTCTGGGGGTTATGGCAGGTGCGGCGACGGATTTTGCAGTCGCAGGCGCGGTGGTTGGGGGTGCCAGCGGGACCGCTGCTGACGGGGATGGTGTTGGGAGGTCGCGGCGTGGATCTGCCCAATCAGGTAAAAGATGATTTTGTGC
This sequence comes from Oscillatoriaceae cyanobacterium M33_DOE_052, assembly GCA_015296065.1. GTDB lineage: Bacteria > Cyanobacteriota > Cyanobacteriia > Cyanobacteriales > Laspinemataceae > Koinonema. The sequence continues at coordinate 3,581 of DVDU01000243.1, forward strand.
AAGTGGGTTTGGCTCACGTGTTAGCGGCGTCGGGATTCCACGTGTCTTTACTGGTCAGGTTGGTTTTGGAGCTAACAAAGCGGTTTTCCCCACGGGTGCAATTTGGATTTGGGGTTAGTGCTTTGGCTGTTTATGTGGGGTTGACTGGTTTGCAGGCGTCGGTTTTGCGTGCAGCATTGATGGGTTTGGGTGCGTTGGTGGGTTTGCTTTATGAGCGGCAAGTGAAGCCGTTGGCGTCGCTGCTGATCGCGGCGGTGGTGTTGCTGCTGTTTAATCCCCTGTGGATTTGGGATGTGGGTTTTCAGCTAAGTTTTTTGGCAACTTTGGGGTTGTTGGTGACGGTGCCACCTATGATGAAGCGGCTGGACTGGCTGCCCACGCCTTTGGCATCAGCGATCGCCGTGCCACTGGCGGCGATGGTGTGGACGCTGCCCCTGCAACTACAGGTTTTTTCCCAACTTCCTCCCTATAGTATTGTGGTGAATGCGATTACCAGCATAATTATCTCTCCCATCACCATTGGCGGCTTTATTAGTGGAGTAGCGGCTCTGGTATGGCCGGTTGCTGGGAGTGCTTTAGCTTGGCTGCTTTATTATCCTTTGCAGCTACTGATGGCGATGGTACAGTTTTTCAGTGAATTGCCGGGGAGTGCAGTAGCCACTGGGACTCTTTCTCTGATCCAGTTGCTACTCCTTTATGGTGCCGTGGTGATGGTGTGGTTAGTGCCTTGGTGGCATCAGGGAAGGCGATGGGTGTTAATTATGCTGTTTGCAGTGGGCTTGGTAGTGGTTCCAGTTTTGCAAGCACGGGCAACAATATTTCAGGTGACGATACTGGATGCTGGCGGAGCTACGGTTTTGGTGGCTGAAGATAAAGGAGAGGTCACTTTAATGAGTAGTGGAGATGAGAATACAGCGCTGTACGCAGTGATGCCTTTTTTGCGTCAGCAGGCAATAAATCAGATTGATTGGGGAATTGCGCCAACGGGTATCGGTCCTCGCAGCGGCTGGTATCTGCTCCTAAATAAGCTGGGGGTGACAAATTTAGCCAGTCCCCAACCGCCGTCGGCTTCCCTGCAAAGTGTTTTAGATGAAATGCCCATTGCTTACCAAAAGCTGGAGATGGGGAAAGAGGCACAATTTGGCTTGGTGGGAGTAAAGTTAGTCAGTGACACGCTACCGGTGATGCAGTTGCAGATTGGTGATAAAAGTTGGCTGTGGCTGGGGAATCTGAATATATCGGAGCAAAGCAAATTGGTTCAGGGGGGAAATCTGCCTCAAGCGGATGTGCTGTGGTGGTCGGGAAATCAGCTAGCGATCGAGCTGCTGGAAGTGGTGGCGCCATCAGTGGCGATCGCGTCTAATTCTCCCGACGTGGAAACTCTCGGTCGTGTGGGCACTGTCAGCAGTATGATCTACTCCACTGCAGAGGAGGCAGTCATTACCTGGACCCCTGACGGGGGATTTGCCACCAATCTGGAGAAAATGGAAAACTCTGATCCGTTGTTCTGAAACGCGGAAAATAGATTATAATTAAAATCAAACCGCAAAACCTGGAGAGGTGGCAGAGTGGTTGAATGCGGCAGACTCGAAATCTGCTTTGGGGGCAACTCCAACGTGGGTTCAAATCCCACCCTCTCCGTTGGACATAATCTATACTCAGCAAGACACTCCGCACTGGTTGCAGATTTAGGCATGAGCCGTCTGGGAGTGGTGTGTAGTGGTTTATATCCCATCATTGGACCACAGTGCTGATTCTGTAACGGGCACTAGAGTTGTGACTTGCGGATTAACCGTATGTCAGCGGGAGCTTTGCATCTTACCTGAAGAAGGGAGCATGGGGAGTATCCACCCACTAGGAGAAGACAGGGCTTTACCCTATGCCTAGCTCCGGTATTTTTATATCATCAAAATTAATAACGGCTGTTTTCTAAATCAGTAAAACAGCATAATTTTCTTCATATATAGTTTTATAAAAATTATTTGTTTAGATAAAAATCTATTTAATTTTATGGCAATTTTAATGTGAGTTGAATGTAAAAAAATCAATTATATCGAGCAAAAAACTAACTTTTTTGCCAAAATAAACATTTATTTTGCATTTTATGAATATTGTGTAAGGAAAGGCGAGAAAATGTCCTCCACTGTAGTGTGGGTTAGGTTCCAGGTAAATGCTGTTTGACTACTGAAAGGTAAATTATCCTGAGCGGGCTAAATTCTGATTGTAAATAAAAATAGTTTTTAGGATTTTGGCGGTGGGTGCAACTCCGAAGGGATTGTGAGTCCCCCTCTCTTCTATGGGGGCAAAAACTTGCTAAAATAATGTAATAGAAATGAACGGAACTGGAAATAACGCCCACATTAAAAGGTTACTGGCTACAAAACAATGCCAGGGTGGTAATTTGCAAGATGCCCACTTAGCAAGGCTAAATCTTAGCGGTGCGGATATGAGTGGGGCAAAATTAATGTTTGCGCACCTGAATGGCACTAATCTTAGAGATGCCAACTTGAGTGGAGCTGATATCAGTTTGGCTAACTTGGTGGGAGCCGATATGGTGAATGCGGATCTCAGTGGGGTTGATGCTAAAGGTGTGAACCTCTTAGATGCTAAACTGGATGGGGCGAAGCTGGGAGGAGCTGATTTGGTTTTTGCTAATTTAGTGAATACCCAGATGAACGAGGCGAATCTCAGCGGCGCGAGTTTGGAAGGGTCTAATCTGATTGGCGCTCATTTAGAGCGGGCTTATTTAACTGGCACCAATCTGGTGGGTACTAATTTTGCTCATGCTCAGTTGATGGGGGCAAATCTCTCGAATGGAGATTTGAGCAATGCCAGCTTGGTAGAAGCTAATTTGAGCGATGCGAACCTGACGGGAGCCAACCTGAGAAATGCGAATCTGTTAAATGCAAATCTGACGGGGGCTAACCTGACAGGAGCGGACTTGAGTGGGGCTAACTTGGAGGGGGCTAAGCTGGATGGAGCGATCGGCATTTACCCGGAAAATGCCATGAATAGAAGACGATCGCACGATACCCAAACCCCTAGCAGTCCCCAAACCGCTATGCCTTATGTCAGTTTGATTCAGTCCGGAGCCCCCCGAGCAGTTGCCAACGGTTTTGGATTGCCGCGACCGGGATTGCCTTCATAGTCATGAGTTATAAATTATAGCCCGGTATGGCTACCGGGCTTCATTTATCAAAATCAAAAATTCACCAATTAATCTTTTCGGGTTAATTTTCTGGTTAACGCCAATTTTCTGGCCAGATTTTTTAATTAAATCCCAGAATTTTTCCCGATGACTTACCTACTGAGGTAGATTTTTCAAGTTTTCCTCAAAAATCCACAGTAATTTAACTTGATCAAGTTAAATTACTGTGGATATCATAATGCAGACAGGAAATAAATTAACGACCACTGCCCCGATGTGGCTGCATATCGGTATCGGGGTTAACGCCAGATGCGGCCTGAACAGATACCACAGAATCAGGAATATTGGTGGCAATAGTATTGCTGGATAAAAAGGAATAACCGCCAGCAGAAAATAAAATGCCCGATAAAAAAATCGCCGAGTAGTAGCGCATAAAAATCGCTCCAAAACCTTCCACTCATCCCTACAGACTCTTTCCCTTTGGTCAGGAAATCGACGGGCTGAGAGAAAAAAATAGGTGAGCAAATGAGAAAACAGCGGTTGTCAAGCTAGCTGGTTTCAGGGCATTGGGGAAGAAATCCCAAGGCAACGCCACCCGGTTTTGGAGGTGAGGGGCGGTGGCATGAAGGTGCCACCATCAAGATTCAGGGAAAAATCTGGCTGGATCCCTTGCGGGAGCTAAATCGGGGATCGATTGGTGAAATAGACTTTGCAAGGGGACAACACTTGACTAAAATTAAAAAAAAGCAAATATCTTACGGGACCAAAAACTATGACACCTTCACTGGCCAACTTTTTATGGAGCCTGTTCTGGGGCACTGTTATTGTGGTGATTCCGGCTACGGTGGCCCTGTTGTTTCTCAGCCAGAAGGATAAAGTGCAACGTCGTTAAAGGGACCCAGAGGTATCTGGCACGATCGGGCTGGACATGGTATCGTCAATTTTTCTGTTCTACCCTAGAGCTTGATGATGCTGTGACCTCTCATTTGCCCCGATTGGGGTGAAAAAGTGGTGGGGCTGTTCGGCTCGGGCATTACAAATTTTCCTCTTCTACCCCAGAGGCTGATGATGTTGTGCCCCGAATGCCTGCCCAAACAAAGGCACCCTCGCCGGTTTCCTCTCTACTTGCCAGTGATTTCGGTGGTAAGTTTTAAAGACAGGTTAACTGGCGAGGGTGCTTTTTTAAGGGACAAGGGCGCGCCAAATCATGGAGAAAGATAGGGCTAACAAGAGGGAGCGGAATAGAAGCGTGACGGTTGAAGCCTGGAAGTAAGGCAGGAGGCGAGTGCCTATTTGTGCGCCGAAAATGCCGCCAATCCCGAGGGCAAATCCTTCTTGCCACCAGACATTACCGGATAGGGAATGTGGAATTAACCCGGCGGTGGCAATGAGGACGATCGCGCCTAAACTGCTGCGCACGGCGTCTTTAATCGAGGACTTCAGCAGCAGCACTTGCAGGGGAACCATAATCACACCGCCACCAACGCCGAATAAACCGGCAAGTAACCCGGCAAGGAATCCGATCGCCACAATTCTGAAGATATTGGCAATTTGGCTATCCCTGGTAGAGGCGGTTTCTGGGATGGCGGCGTTACTAGAGGCTGGGGTTTGCTGTAGCCGTTGCCGCAGTCCCATCAAATAGATGGCGGTTAACTGCAAAACGGCAAAGCTGAGGGTTAACCATTTGTCGGGGAGGCAATCGCCTAACCATGCACCCAAGGGAGCGGTGAGAATTCCCGGTACAGCTAACCCTAGAGCTTCTGCTATGTTTAACTCTTGGGCTCGCCAGTTACGAATACTACCGGAAATCGCACTGAGCAAAACTGCTAGCAAGCTGGTGGCTGTCGCCTGTACTGCTGCCAAACTGCTAAACGTGAGGACTGGCACCATCAACAAGCCGCCGCCAATCCCCAATACCCCAGAAGCTATTCCCGTCCCTATGCCAACGAAAAACAGGAGCAACCAGGATGGGACGAAACCAAACCAAGCTGATTTGATACTGACACTAAGCAGCAAGCTATCTAAATAACTTGAGGATACATGGGTTGTCAATTCCCAAAACCAGTCTGGCAATACCATTTCTCACTATATATAAAAATCTGAAGAGCGATTCGCTTTTATCCCCTATACAAAAGGAGTTGTAAATTTTTTAACCCAATCCGCCAACCCAACTAACTCTCACCATGTATAAAGATAAAACTAATAACAGGAGTCGAAACGCTGTGGTAACAAAATTACTGTTCAAAAGGGGAAGAATGTAACTGCCAAGGGGGGCACCAAAGAGACTGCCCGCTCCCAAACATAAACCAGGAATCCACAGTACCTCCCCTCGCCAAGCATGACCGAATAAACCGGAGGCAGCGATCGCGACCATTGCCCCCAAGCTATTCGCTACAGCACTCTCCAAAGTCTCTGCCAGAAACCCTAGCTGCAGGGGCACCATAATCAGTCCGCCACCGATGCCAAATACACCAGACATAAAACCGGAAACGGCGCCGATGCTGGCATATTGCCACCAGTAAAATTTTTGCCCGGAGACACCTGCTGGTAATGGAGCCGGAGTGGGCTCTAGTTGGAGGTCCTGCGCCGGGGTGCCCAGTTGCTGCTGCAAATTCATAAAATAAATCATCGCCAACAACAAAACGGCAAAAATCAGTTTCAAAAGGCGATCGGGAAACAAATCGCTCACCACAACACCCAACTGCGCGGCGGGAATACCCAACAAAGCAATCTGAAAAGATTTCCCGATATCAAACGTATCTTTAAACCAGTTAAGAGCGCTGCCAGCAATAGCACTGAACCAAACAGCGATTAAACTTGTACCTGCAGCCTCAGCTACCGGTATTCCCCAGAAGCTGAGCAGGGGGATAAGCAGGAACCCACCCCCCAAGCCGAAAATCCCCGCCAGTAATCCGGTAAAAGTGCCTACGAAAAACAGCCCTAACCACGACATTTGTGCTTTGTCCTTTGTACGCATATCTTTTGACCTGTCACCAAGCGACGGGGGGGTTTGGTGTTCTGGTCTGACGATCGAGACGATACCTCACCTTACTGCTGACAACCTTGCTGGGACTCTTGGCCATTGGGCATATTAGCACCACAGAGGTTAACGCCGCTGAGGTCGGTGTTATCTAAAACGGCGCCGCTGAGATTGGCACCGCTGAGGTCCGCCCCGTTGAGATTGGCACCGCTGAGATTAGCACCGCTAAGGTCAGCATAAACCAAGCTAGCACCGCGCAGGTCCGCACCCCGGAGGTCAGCGACACTCAAAGCTGCCTCCCGCATATTCGCACCGCGTAAGTCGGCGCCCTGGAGTTTAGCACCCTGGAGCCATGCTAGAGTCAAATTGCAATTGAAGCATTGTTTGGTATTGAGCAACCGCTGGGTGTTGCTGCTGACTAGGGATGTTTCCCCTTGCACGGGTAGGCCGATCGTCACAGCGAAAGACAAAGTGCAAGCAATCGCAAAGAGAGACTGTGGAAAGTTCCTTGGTGTTAAAGAGCTGGACACTGTTATCATCCCTGTATTACATCCTTTCCAGTACCGGTATGCCGAGTAAATTCAACCCTAGTTTCAATGTGCGGGCGGTAAAATCGCACAGGAGCAAGCGCGATATGCGGTGGGGTTCCTCCGCTTGCAAAACGGGACAGCGATCGTAAAACTGATTGAACTTTTGGCTAAGTTCAAACAAATACTGACACAAGCGATTGGGCAGCAAATCTGCCTCCACAACTGCAATAGTTTCCCCAAGCTGGAGAATATGCTTAGCCAAGGTTAGTTCGGCTTCTTCCTGTAGGACAATTTGCTCACCGACGCCGAGATGACCAAAATCAATATCCCCTTTGCGGCTAATTCCCTGAATTCTCACATAGGCATACAGCATATAAGGAGCCGTATTTCCCTGGAGTGCCAGCATTTTGTCATAACTGAAAACGTAATTGGTGGTGCGGTTTTGGCTCAAATCCGCATATTTAACGGCGCTTAAACCTACTACTTGAGCTACATGCTCAATAAATTCGGCTGTTTCTTGGCGCTCTTCTTCCTTCAGTCTCAATTCCAGGTCAGCACGAGCATGAGCCACAGCCTCATCCAGTAAATCACGCAACCTGACTGTTTCACCCGATCGGGTTTTCAGCTTCTTACCATCTTCCCCCAGTACCAAGCCAAACGGCACATGGACTATATCCACATCATCAGGTATCCAATTGGCGCGCTTTGCTACCTGAAATACTTGGGCAAAATGGGTGGACTGACCCATATCAGTCACATAGATAATCCGCTGGGCACCATCTTTTTGAATCCGGTAGCGCAGGGCGGCCAAATCTGTGGTAGCATAGTTATAGCCCCCATCAGATTTCTGCACGATGAGCGGTTGTGGTTGCCCTTCTTTATTAGTAAATCCTTCTAAAAATACACATTGAGCGCCATCAGAAACCTCTAGTAAACCCAACTCTTCCAAGTCCGCTACCACTGCAGGTAAAAAGGAGTTATAAAAAGATTCTCCCCTTTCCGTGAGTTTGATATCCAGCAAGTCATAAATAACTTTAAATTCGCGCCGGGATTGGTCGCACAACAGTTGCCAAGCGCGGCGGGTATCTTCGGCTCCAGCTTGCAGTTTTACCACTTCTTGCCGAGAGCGGGTTTGGAAATCTTCATCTTCATCAAAGCGCTGTTTGGCTTTTTTGTAAAAAGCGACTAAATCTCCTAACTCTAGGGCGTCCGCCTGACTCAGAGCTTGGGGATATGCGGAGTGCAAATAGGTGATGAGCATCCCGAATTGGGTGCCCCAGTCTCCCACATGGTTGAGGCGGAGGACCTCATGTCCCCGAAATTCTAGGACGCGGGCGATGCAGTCACCGATAATCGTAGAGCGCAGATGCCCCACGTGCATTTCTTTGGCGATATTGGGGCTCGAGAAGTCAACGACCACTTTTTGCGGGTTGTTGGTTTTTTCCACTCCCAGGCGGGCAAAACCCTGGATGGCGTTTAATTGCGCCGCCACATAGGTGGGTTTGAGGGTGAAGTTGATAAAACCGGGTCCAGCGATGTCTGGGGGTTCGCAGATATCGCTCACGTCGAGCTGTTCGAGGATTTTTCCGGCGATGTCTCTAGGTTTTTGCTTTAATATTTTGGTCAGAGACATGGCCAAGTTTGACTGATAATCACCAAATTTGGGGTCACTGGCGGGGACCAGTATGGGGTCTGTACCTGCCAATTCTGGCCCAAAGGCGGCGGTTAAGGCTTGACCAAATCTGATTTTGAGTTTTTCTATGGTTGACATAAGGTTTTGTTTGCCCGTTTCTTGAGTTGGGGTAGGGTCACGGCATATTTGGGATAATGCAAACAACCCGAACTTTGATATTGCCCTACCCCTACGCCAAGAGTCAAACGGACGGAGGGGCATTGTCACCAGGTAAGATGATGCTGGCTTAACCCAGCAAGAGCGTTCGGGCGTTATCGTGAATGCCCGTTAATATTACTACTGTATCAATCGAGGTTGTAACTTGTCCGCAAGTCCCGCAAGTCCGCTGGTCAAAGGACAAATGACAAAGGACAAATGACAAATGACAAAATCGTGAAAGACTTGGTATTGGTGGGTGGTGGTCACAGTCACGCGATCGCCCTGCGGATGTTCGCCATGAACCCTATGCCGGACCTGCGCCTGACCCTGATTTCTGACGTTGCCCACGCCCCCTATTCCGGGATGCTCCCTGGTCACGTGGCGGGTTTCTACTCCTATGATGACTGTCATATTGACTTGCGCCAGTTAGCTAATTTTGCCGGAGCCCGTCTGTTTCTCGATCGGGTGGTAGGTTTAGATTTAGCCGCCAAGCGGGTTTTATGTGCCCACCGTCCCCCCGTGGCTTTTGACTTGCTATCGATTAATATTGGCAGCAGTCCCGCAATGCTAGGGGTTCCGGGTGCCGCAGTTTTTGCGATTCCCGCTAAACCGGTGCCGCAGTTTTTGCGTCATTGGCAGCAGCTTTTGCAGGAAATTGAGGCTAACCCAACAAAACCGGTGGTTTTGGGGATTGTGGGTGGGGGTGCTGGGGGGGTGGAATTGGCCCTGGCGATGCAAGGGCGATTACAATCTTTAGCACATAATATAAAAATACATTTATTTCACAGCGGTAAAGAACTGCTGCCCAATCATAATCGTTATATTAAGTATAAATTACAGAAAATTCTGATTGAAAAAGGAATTGAGCTGCATCTGGAAACGCGGGTGGTGGCGCTGGAATCTGCCAAAAATGAGGGTTCTGGAGAAGAAATCTGGGTTGTTTGTGAACAGAAACCGGGTGAAGAGCCTGGTCCGGGTTTCTGGAACGAAAACGACGGACAGAGAAACCCGGTTTCTAGGGTTCCGGTGAAGAGAGTTTTCTGGGTAACGCAAGCCTCAGCACCAGGTTGGATTAGGGAATCGGGGCTGGTGGTGGATGGGGATGGATTTATAGAAGTGAGAGATACTTTACAATCTGTATCTCACAATGATGTTTTTGCGGCGGGGGATATCGCGACGGTGGTTAATAACCCCCGACCCAAAGCGGGTGTGTTTGCGGTCCGCCAGGGTAAACCGCTGTTTGAAAACTTGCGGCGGGTGATATTGGGGCGATCGTTGCAAAAATTCAGACCCCAAAAGCATTTTCTGGCGTTGATCGGGACGGGAACTGGGGAGGCTCTGGCGTCTCGGGGCGCCCCTGGCATTGGAACGATTGGGATGGGACCGAGTAGGCTGCTGTGGCGGTGGAAAGATTGGATCGATCGGCGGTTTATGGCGCAATTTAGCCAATTGCCAGATATGTCTGTATCCCCCCAACCCCCCTTCAAAAGGGGGGCTGTTGAAGAATCCCCCCAACCCCCCTTCAAAAGGGGGGCTGTTGAAGAATCCCCCCAACCCCCCTTCAAAAGGGGGGCTGTTGAAGAATCCCCCCAACCCCTCTTCAAAAGGGGGGCGAGAGAGACGAAACCGCAAATGCACTGTGCTGGTTGTGGGGCGAAAGTGGGTAGTACCACATTGGGGCGGGTTTTGCAGCGGTTAAATTCAGAATTTGTCTCGCCCTCTCCCCATCCCCCCGTCTCGCCGTCTCCCCGTCTCCCCGGGGGGGTCGTTATTGGTTTGTCGGCTCCTGATGACTGTGCGGTGGTGCAGGTCCGTGGGGATAAATTGATGCTGCATACGGTGGATTATTTCCCGGCGTTGATTGATGACCCGTTTGTGTTTGGACAAATTGCGGCTAATCATAGTTTGGGGGATATTTTTGCGATGGGGGGGACGCCGGAAACGGCATTGGCGATCGCGACTATCCCCTACGCCACAGAAGCCGAACAAGAAGAAACCCTCTATCAACTCCTCGCCGGGGCGCTAAAAATCCTCAACCAAACCCAAACTTCTTTGGTGGGTGGTCACACGATCGCTGGCCCGCAACTTGCCTTTGGTCTTGCCTGTAATGGCTTGGTCGCTCCTGATAAATTACTCCGCAAAGGAGGGATGCAGCCAGAACAACTATTAATTATCACCAAACCTCTGGGTACTGGGACTTTGTTTGCTGCTGATATGCGCCGCCAAGCCAAAGGACGCTGGATTGAAAATGCGATTGCGTCGATGCTAATTCCCAATCATCACGCCGCCGCCTGCTTGGGAGGTGAAATGTCTTTTCACCCTGATGGAGGTCAAGGAGGCGCCACCGCTTGCACCGATGTTACTGGTTTTGGGCTATTAGGACATTTGCTGGAAATGGTGACAGCTTCCGGTGTGGCGGTAGAGTTAAATTTAAGGGCGATTCCGGTGTTAGACGGAGCTTTAGCAACTGTAGAAAAAGGGATTCTTTCCACCCTGCACCCAGAGAATTTCCGGGCTGCTGCCCAAATCCATAATTTAGCAGAAGTGGAAATACATCCCTTATTTCCCTTGTTATTCGACCCCCAAACTGCTGGGGGTTTGCTGGCATCGGTTCCCCCAGAATCGGCTAATGCTTTGGTGGCTAAATTACAATCTTTGGGGTATTGCCATAGTCAGATAATTGGGCGGGTGGTGTCGAGCCAAGAGGGGATGCTACCAGTGCGGGTGGTGAGTTAGGGGAGGTATTTGTCATTTGTCATTTGTCATTTGGTCTTGGTAATTTAGATAAAAAACCGGTTTTTTTGAAGAAAACAGGTTTCTACAATTTAAGTAAGATAGAGAATTATTCCTCTTCTTCTTGCTTCACTACTTGTTTGACGCGAGTTTGAATTTGGGAGTGTTGTTCTACGCCTTCAAAGGCATAGCGGTTGTAATTAGATTTCTGGATGAGTTGCTCTAGATAGCGAACCCGATCGCTCGATGGTGGGTGAGTAGATAACCAACGCGGTGGCGCCTTATCCCCATACAAACCATCCAGGGTCATCATCAAATTGCGCACCCCATCCGCCGCATAACCAGCTCCATTGAGGACGCGAGTGCCCAAAATATCAGACTGCTGTTCTTGCTGGCGGCTATAGCTACGACCAATTAACTCAGCAAATACGTTGCCTAGGGGAACAACTCTGCCTAAATTAGATAATAAAGTACCTCGAGCTATCCTTTGATAACCATGAGACAAGACAGCGTGAGCCACTTCGTGACCGAGCAATCCCGCTAACTCTGCTTCTGATTTCGTGTTCAATATAGCGCCAGTATTCACAAACACCTTACCCCCCGGTAGGGCAAAAGCATTGAGGTTTTTGTCGGCTACTACATAAAACTCGTATTCAAAATCATTTCGCCCCATAAATTTGGCGAGATTATTCCCAATATCCTTAACGTACTCCAGAATTTCTTCATCTTCAACCAGGGCATTTTGTTGCTTGTAGTCCTGAGCAATGGCATCAGCCACTTGCTTACCAAATGCAGATTCTCCCTGCAACAGCAACATGGTTAGCTGTAAAGTATTTATCCCCCCAGAAGCATTGCCCGTGAGCAAGAAATCGCCAATATTAATCGCGCCGCTGAGAATCGCTTGCCCTACCAGCTTGCGTTTCATTGCACCTTTGAATTTACCGAAATCTTCTTCGGCGATTTTGGCAAACTCTTCTGCCCTAGGGTTATCGGGATTGAGCAAGGCGAATTGACGCGCAGTAATAGAAGATTCTAGCCATTTTTTCTCGGCTTCTAGTTCTTCTACGTAAGCTGCGACTAAATCGGGCTGGTCGGGATATTCTGAGGTGGCTTGCTCCAACATCGCCAGGATATTCTGGTCGTCTTCTGCCTCATCGGGTTTGAACTTCCGCATGGCTCTGGCGAGCATGATTTGACCGGGAATAAATTCCGGGTGTTTCTCGATGAGCATTTGCAAGGGTACTAAAGTCCGGCTTTCCAGGTTTTGCTCCCATCCGGCTTGAGCTTCCCGCCAGAACACCCGTCCCGCCGGACTGAGCTGCTCTGGGTCCGTAATGGCGCCGGTGGCGGCGGATGGGGCAGCAGTTTCTCTAGGAAATGGCGGTTTCACCTCCCGGTAAATGCGCTCTGCGGCTGGTATTTGACCATTGCGATAGAGGCGATCGGCTTCTACCAATCTTTGAAAATTCGCTGGGGTAAAATTCTGGGCTAGCAGATTCATTTCTGCCCCCCACACCCCTGAAGCCTCTCCCAAAGTGGGAGATGGGAGGGAAAAAGAGGGGGTGGAAGTGGCAGGAGCGGACATCGTGACGCTAAAGAGACTGACGCTCAAAAAGGTAGCTAATCCCAAGGCTAACCATCTAAATCGGCGATATCTTTTCATTTTGTGGTTATTGGTCATTGGTCGGAAGGTCATTAGTCACCGGTCATTAGTCCGAAGGTCATTTCTCCTCTTGTTTCAGAAACCGGGTTTCTTCACCAAATCTGGGTTAAAAACCAAGACCACCGCAGAAACCCGGTTTCTCGTCCATTCATCGAGCCATAGCCACAAGGGACTAATGACCAATGACAAAGGACAAGTGACTTATATATTTAGAATCACCTGAGTGCTGGGGATGTTCCGCCGCCACTGTGCCACTTTTACCGCTGACCGGAAGTCATCACCACGCTGAGGCTAATTTCTCCTCCTGGAGGATGCGCCAGTAAATATCGGGTAAAGAGCTACTCATGGAATTGGTTTCTATGCCATATCCTAAGCTGGTCCAGGTTCCAGAGAGCAACCCCAGCACATCCTCAATTCTGTCGTCGCGGAGCATTTGGGGAATATCTGCCCCCCAAGCGGCGGGGTCACTCAACCAAGCGTGAACTACTGCATCCTGATACTGGGGGGCAAAACTATATTGCCTGTGCCAGGGGAAACCTTCGGGATGGGGGTGATACAGGTGGGAGACTTCTTGCCAAGTGGTGGTAATAAATTGATAGCGACCGGCGGCAGTGGTGCAGTTGCCGATGTTGGGTCCGGCGACGATCGGCAGACATCGATCGGGATGATGGCTCAAATTGCTGATATGCTGTCCCCCGTATAACACGGAATAGGGACAGCGGACGTTGGACTCGCTGGCGGAGATGGTGCGCATCAGAGCGCGGATGTAGGGGTCGCCACCGCTCATCACCAGGGGTGCTTTATAACCAACGGCACTGGAGTTGCAGGCTCCACCTTGGCGTTCTTGTAACTCTACCCAAACCATCGCCCAAACTACGACAGCTACAGTACCGACTACCAGGCGCTTGATGAATTGTGACATATTGGATTTAGGGCAGTGGGGTCCAAAGTGAATCGCGTTTCCATAATTGTTTTTCTGGGTGGGAGCGATCGATTCCGCTCCCCCCATCTCAGACCCTAATATCAAGAAACGCTAGCAAAAAGTTCGGCAAATGACCGCGCCGGTGCTTCACTTCGGGCGACTATTTCCACAGTTTTATTGATAGAAGCGGGTTGGAATAAGGCTTCTACACAGACTTGGGCAACTTTGGTGCGGGGCAAGCTGCCTTCAAACAGGGTATCGGCACCGGACATGACAATGGGAAAATCATCTTCATTGTTGCGCAAACCGCCGGGGCGAACTATGGTATAATTTAGGCCGCTTTTTCTCAGGTATGCCTCGGCTTGTTGTTTCCACACCAAAATTAGCCAAAACAAGTTGAGGGGATGGAACAGCCGGGAAACGCAGAGGGAAGAAACCAGGACAAAATGCTGGATATTTTTGGCTTTGGCGGCATTGACGAGGTTTTTGGTGCCTTCAAAGTCAACGCGGTAGGGTCCTGATGGGTCAAAGGTGGGGCGGGCACCGGCGGCGCAGAACACTACGGTACTGTCGCCCATAGCATCCCCCAAACCCTGAATTTGTAACAAGTCCCCTACTACTATCTCCACCTCTGGCGGCAAAATTTCCTTGGCAGTGTCTAAGTTTCTCACTAATGCCCGCACGGGGATTTGACGGTTGACCAGTTCTCGGACAATGCGGCGGCCCGTCTCGCCGGTGGCTCCGGCTACAAATGCTTTCATATTTCTGGTGTAATAGTTAATTTTGGTGATGGCTGGGAAGGGAAACGGCGAGCCAACGGCTTTTCACCGATTTTACCAGTGGGGCTGGTGATGCCGAATCCACAGGGAGGGCGAAGCGATCGCCTCAGTGCGGATAAATCCAGCACAATTCTACCGACACCTCCAGTTTAATATGGTGATATGCCGCGTAATTCCAAGATTAAATGTGGAATTGGCAGAGTGATTAAGACGGGAAAGCGGCTTATGGAGAAAGCAACAAACATCATGCCCAACCCCACAGAGACCAATAATGAGCCAGCCGCCACTACCACTGCACCCGACGAGCCCACCTGGTTTCACGTGGAGTTCGTTGGTTGTATGGAAATGCTGGCGGATCTGGCCAAAACCATAGAATATTTTGATGCCCACCAGGTTTGGTTTCGCCAGTGCGCCCATCCGATGAAAGCGGACCCGATCGGGGATAACGGTTATGCGCTCACGATCGGGCGATTTGGAGCCCTGGGTTATCAAGTGGAGCCAAAAATCGGCTTAAACCTCTTACCCCAGGATATGGGAGAGTACAGAATCGAGACCATACCAGTGCCAGACTACACCCCCCCAGGGTATGAAGTGGAGTTTAAAGCCTTCCAAAAGCTGGTAGAAGTCAGCCCGGAAAACCTATCTGACTTGGGGGAGGGGGAATTAGCCGCCATGACCCGGGTGGAGTGGAATTTGGACTTGCGGGTGGGGGTATGGTTTCCCAAGTTTATCCGCAAGCTGCCTCAAAGTCTGATTAGAAAGACTGGGGATAATCTGCTGGCTCGCATCGTCACCATAGTTTCCCGCCGCTTGACTTATAAAGTCCAAGAAGATTTTCACTCGTCTTTGGGTGGATCATCCCTGGAACAGTTTAAGCGTCGGTGGTCCCAAACCAAAGGTAGGGATGTTTGCCAGCAAGTCAATGGGACAGATGCTCCCGAACCAGAGGACGCTCTCGCCGCCGAGGGGGATGGGGAAGATTTTATGATTCACGAGTAAAAATTAAGATTTCCTCACCAAGGATGTTTTCTCATCCTCCCCAACCACCTCATGGGTTAAGTTACATATTGCTGACAATCTTCTGGACGATTTGGATGCCCGTCAAGGCTTGCCAACCGAACAGAAGTAATAGGGTCATGTTCAAGCCGATATGCGTAAAGCGAGCCCACTGCTCACCTTTTTGCATAAAGGGAGCCAGAGCGGCTGATACGGCGATCGTGCCCGTCATGCCCAAGCCGACGAGCAGATGGGGACCAAAAAACAGCTTGCCATTGTTGATATAGGTTACGGCCATGCCGCCGATCGTGCCTAAAACCATTGTGGCTAAAAGCACGGAACCGACTTGATAATGCTTGATGTTGTACTTACCCTTGATCAGCTCTTTCTTGGCGTCTCCTTGGGCTTGTCTGGTACGCTTGACTTTGATCCCTAGGTATAGGGCGTAAACCGAAAGGCCAAGCAACACCCACATTAACAGGGGGTGAAAGAAAGGCAGTACGGTTTTTAAGGGCTCTGGCAGTTCGATCGTCATAGTGTTTTATCTGCTGAATGGCAACGGCGTCTTAATAAAACTTATCACGAACTCCATACCCACTTTCCAAAAGTTGGATTTTGCCCTAATCTAGGGGCTACGGCAACTGAATTTTCTGATTGTCGTGACCAGCCCCACAGGGAATGAGGCACACCATGCCGTCTAAGCAGGATATTTTACTGATACAGGCCGCTCAGAGTGGCCAAATCGAGCCCATCCGTCGTTTAATCGCCGAGGGTGCGGACCTCAAGGCGGGCGATGCCAATGGCACTACCGCTTTAATGTTTGCCGCCCAAAAGGGTTACACCGAAATCATCCGTCTTTTGGTTGACGCCGGTGCCGATATCAATCTCAGGCGTACCCGCTTTGGTGTCACGGCTTTGATGCTAGCGGCAGCGCACAATTCGGTTGATGCGGTCAAATTGTTGGTGGCAAAGGGGGCTGATGTCAATGCGAAAAATGAGGATGGCAGCACGGCGCTAATGGCGGCGGCGATGAAGGGATTTCCCGAAACAGTCAGGATTTTGCTGGAGGCGGGTGCAGACCCTAATGTGGCAGATAAGGATGAAGATACGGCTTTGAAGGTGGCGATCGCCTACGGTCATGCCGAAGTAGCGCGCATTCTGCTCGCTGCTGGTGCTGTCCTGAACAACGCCGAAGCCAGCACCGCCCTGACGGTGGCAGCAGAAGAAGGTAATTTAGCAACTATCGAAGTGCTTTTATCACAAAACAGTCAATTTGTCAACATCCCGGACAAAGAAGGCGATACCGCCCTGGTGCTGGCGGCAGACCGGGGTCACGCAGATGTGGTGCGGACATTACTGGCCGCCGGGGCCGATGTCAACGCCAAAAACCCCGAGGGTGCCACGGCTCTGATGGGAGCAGCGGCTGGGGGTCATCTGGAAATCGTCCGCACTCTACTGGATACCGGTGCCGATGTCAATGCTAAAGACTTAGATGGAGAAACGGCTCTCAACTTAGCTGTGGTGGAAGGTCACACCGATATAGTGCAATTATTGCTCGATCGGGGCGCCGACTGCCAAGAACGCAACAAGTTAGGCGATACTCCCCTACTGGTAGCAGCCCTGCATGGTCACGCCGATATCGTCATCGCCCTATTACAAAAAGGTGCTGATTACAACGCCCGTAACTTCGGGGCCACAGCCCTCACCCTCGCAGCAGTGCAGGGACACAAAGAAACCGTGAAAGTCCTCCTCGATGCTGGAGCCCATCCCAACGTCCAGGCGGCTGATGGCAAAACCCCCTTGATGAAGGCGGCAGACAAAAACCTCACCCGGGTGATGAGCGCCCTCATCGAATGCGGTGCTGATGTCAACATTCAAGATAACGCCGGAGCCACCGCCATGATGTGGGCCGCTCATCGCGGTTACGTAGAGGCAGTGCAGGTACTTCTCGCCGCTGGTGCAGATGTGAATCTGAAAAATCGGGGCGGTTATACCGCCCTGATGATTGCCGAGTTCAACGGTCACACCCAGGTGGTGAGGGTTCTCAGACAAGCAGGCGCAATGGAATAATACCTACCGCCGCACCCACCCATTGAAGGTAAAACGGCTGTCGGCAAAATGGCGAGAGGGACAACTCACGGGCATTACTTCGTGCCAATAACTGCTACAGAAAAACACAATGCTGTTATTGCGCGGTTCTACGTCTTTAAAGTTGTCCCCCTTGACCCAGGTGCCATTGACCGCTTTGCTATCGTACAGGCGCAACTCCCCACCGCTAAAGGCTTTAGGCTCCCGATTGAAATAATACACATAAGAAAGCTGTCTGGTTGAAGTTTCTTCAGTGCCGTTATCAGGATGGGTTTTGTAATAGTGACCATCATTGTGAGCAGTGAGCTGGCATTCTATGTGAGTAATGTCAAACGGGGATAATCCCAACTGGGGCAGAACTTCTGGCATCACTTGGGGAATCCTCTCTTGCAGCAAGGGATAAAATTCATCCCTGTAAAGGTAAATCACCTTGGATTTACGATAGTCCTGTACTTGTCCGAGGGTGGTACTATCCATCAGTTCTGACTCTTTAGCCATCACGTGTTTGAGCAGGGCGGAATGTTCTTCGGGGGTGAGAAAGTTGTCAATTTGCACATATTGGGCGCCGTCTAAGTAGTTGGAAGGTAGCTCTACTTGCTGATGGCGATAAGCAATCAAACCATTACCATCCACCAGCATCGGCGGGTCAGTGGCTATAGCAATTAAAGAAGCACTGGGAAAGTACATAGACGATTTGCCATCGTCAATAGGAATTTTAAACACCCGATTAGGTACTCCCGGATGAGAGCGCGTCAGCATCACCTCGAACAGTTCCCGCAGCAATGGTGCATCCGCAGATTCAAAGGATAGCTCGCACTGGTTCCCTCCCTCTAGGATCAGCATCGCAGTCACACCGCTAGATTCAGGTATCGGTTGATTGTCATTCATAAATTCTCCTCACTTCTATCACAGAAAAATTGTCAATTCAAGTCAATATTATGCGGATTTAAACCATTTTAACTATCCATTTCAATTCCGCCATTTATGACAAAACAAGTGCTAATTAAGTTTTGTTCAGGCGATCCAATTGGCTGCATCATAGAATCATAGCTGCTGAAGAAAAACACCGCCCGATTCCCCCGTGGTTCCACCACCTGGTAAGAATCCGCTACCACACATTGATTATTTACCACCTGACTATCGTAAATCCGCAACTCCCCGCCGGTGAAAGACTTGGGCTCGCGATACAAGTAATAGACAAAGGTGATAACAATGTTATTGGTCCTTTGTCCTTTGTCGTTGGGGATAGGATTTGGGAGAAGGGAGGCAGTAATTTCCCCCAAGGGAAATGATGATATATCCAGGTGACTGAGAACGAAGGGGATAACTGCTTGCACCCGGTTGATGAAGGTGGTTTGCCACTGGGGTGAGGATACAGTATTGCTCAGCTTCATGGGAGACTGCAAATCCGACTGATTAGCCAAAACCCAATCTAGCAGTTGCTGATATTCTTTCACAGTGAGGAAATTATCAACCAGGACATATTGGGACTCGATAACCAGGGGGGGTGGTTGCTGCTGACCATGCAGAATTTCTTCTAAAGGTAGGGGAGGGTCAGTCATTATCCCCACAACGGACGATCGGGGAACATACATCGCAGTGCGTCCCCCATCAATAGGAAGTTTAAACAGCTTGCTGGCATTTTCGCCCTCCCCTGGTTCGGCGAGCAACTGGCGTAATAAATCCCCCATCAGGGGCAAATCATCAGCAGGGAAAGCTAATTCACATTTGTGGTCTCCTTGCAACATCACCGTCATGTAAATAGCTTCAGCTTCTCCTGGTTCTGGGAGTTGGTCATCTAATATCATCACATCCTCTCTGGGGAAAAATTCCTGCTTCTATCTAGCAAGGCACAGATTTGTAGTTGTTGTCAAACAGAAAATTCATAAAGGAAACGGATATGGTAATATCCAAGCCGTTGACGTGATGCC
Organism: Oscillatoriaceae cyanobacterium M33_DOE_052; assembly: GCA_015296065.1. Taxonomy (GTDB): domain Bacteria; phylum Cyanobacteriota; class Cyanobacteriia; order Cyanobacteriales; family Laspinemataceae; genus Koinonema. The sequence continues at coordinate 23,182 of DVDU01000243.1, forward strand.
ACCACCCCACAGGCATGAACATCACCTCTCCGGGATGCAAAACCGTTTCCATGATGTTAACATCCCGGAAGCGGGGATATTTGTCTAAATCGGGATTTTCCAAATCTACGCTGCTGAAATAGGTTTGGTAGTTGTAAACCAGGTGTTTTTGATTGGGAGAAATCAGGCGGATGCGCTTGCGCCCATATACTTGAGTGAGTAAGCTGCTAATAGCATCGTAATGCAGGGGTGTCACTGTGCCTGCGGGGCCAAACCAAAAGGCAATCTGGTTTTGCTTGAGCGGGTCTAGGTATTCTGGGAAAATGTCCATCTCCTCGAATAATCCCTGAAGTTCTTTTTTGTATAAATTGCCGTTGAAAGGCACCATATAATAATCGTTGGTGACACCGCCATTGACTACTAAATCGGCGTATTCTCCCAAAGGCATGGTTTTCTTGTGCTTGGATTTTTCGATTTCATATAGAGGGTTGGCGGTGCGGTTAAACTGCACATCAACCAACACATCGCCATATTTGGCCTTGAGATAATCTGGATTCCACAACTTGAGTCCCGGCCAATTGGACATGATATCGGTGATAATTACGGGGGTGTTAGTGAGGTAATATTTTTCCAGAAATTCCTGGCGACTGGGGCGGCTGACTCTTTCTATTGTCCCGTATTTAGGGGAGGTTTTTTCTATTTGATGGTAAATGTCTAGTTGGTATTCTAACCTTTGGATTTGCTGAGTTTGTAAATTTAGCTCGCCTTCCATAGTTTGGACTTTTGCGGCTAACTCACTGCTGAGTTGAAAGCAGGGGTGAGCGGCAATTGCTCTGACTTCGGCTTGAGCGATGCGGATATCGTAGCCTTTTTTGACGATTTCATGGACGATCGCGCCGTCGGCAACTCCTTGGAGTTTTTGGCTGGCTATCCACCGCCGCCATTCATCGGGGAGAAACTGAGTTTGGGAATACATTTGGGTATAAGTGAATAAATTATTAGTTGTTTGTCCTTTGTCCTTTGTCCCTTGTCCGTTGTCCTTTGTCCTTTGTCCGCTTGTATAATAACAAAGGACAAATGACCAATGACCAATCACTAATGACTAATGACTTTGGCTGATGATTTAGCGATAAATCCAGCCGTTCATGGTGAAGCGGCTATCGGCGAAGTTTTCTGAGGTACAGGTGACGGGACAAACTTCGTGGATGTGACCACTACAGAAAAAGACGATGCTGTTATGTCGGGGTTCTATGGTTTTGAAGGTGTGAGCGTGACGCCAGTAACCTTCTTCTATGCGGGGGTCGTACATCCGCAATTCGCCCCCGGTGAAGGCTTTGGGTTGGCGGTGGAAGTAATAGACGTAAGATATTTGCCGCTTGGCGGTTTCGGGGGAGTTGTTGTCGCTGTGGGGTTTGTAATAATGGCTGTTGTTGTGGGCGGTAATTTGCAGGTCGATTTGGGTGGGTTCAAAGGGGGAAAGGACTAATTCCTCTAGGACATCGGGGAGAATGTAGTTGAGTCGATCGCGCATAATCTGACCCCACTCACTGGCATGATATAGCACTTTGGACTGGCGGCTATCTTCTGGTCCGCCGTAAGTGGCACTAGCCACAAATTCCGACTCTTTGGCGATGACGAAATCCAGGAGTTTCTGGCATTCTTCTGGGGAGAAAAAGTCATCCATTTGCAGGTACTGCGCCCCTTCTAAATAATTAGAGGGTAACTCGGCTTGCTGGTGGCGGTAGGCAATCAAGCCATTATTATCTACGAGCATGGGAGGGTCTGTGGCGATCGCGATTAAAGAATCGCTGGGAAAATACATCGCCGCCTTGCCATCTTGGAGGGGAATTTTAAACAACCGGTTGGCGACGCCCGGTGTGGAGCGAGTCAGCAAGACTTGGAACAGTTCCCGGAGTAGAGGACTGTCTGCAGTGGGAAAAGATAGCTCAAAGTTATTACCACCTTTGAGCAGTAGCATCACATGAACGCCGTCAGATTCTTTTAAATTATAGTCTGATGTCATAATTTGTCATTTGTCCTTGGTCATTGGTCATTTGTCCTTGGTCATTTGTCCTTTGTCCTTGGTCACGAAAAACCTGCAGAGATTAAATTAGGTTCGTAGTTGGGCTTTAGCGAGGGAGTAATTTGGGCTAAAGCCCAACTACGAACTGGTTAATCAATCCGGTTTCTGACTCAAAGGACAAGTGACAAAGAACAAATGACCAATGACAATCAATGTCAATTACCCTCAAGAGAGGGGGGTTGACCTACCAGGGAGAAACCGCGCCGGGTGGGTTGTCTCTCGCCTAAAACTACTTGGAATTTTACCATGTCTGTTTTGTTTCCACTTTTGACTTCTAAAATCCAATCTCCGGGTTTCATGGACCAGAAGAAAGTATCGGCTTTCGTGGTGGTGGCGAGGAGTTTTTTGCCGTCTTGACCTTGTAACCACCACTGTACTGGGGTGGCGGATGGGGCGGCGAGTTTGAACTGGAGGGGTGATGTGGTGGCGGCGGGGTCGATGACGAAATAATCATCTTTTTGGGGAAAGACGAGGTTGAGGGTGCCTGCAGTGAGGGTGGGTTGTTGTTGCCGGGACAGCCAATCTTTGTATTCTGGGGATGAGGATATGGCGGTTTTGGGGGGGTTGTCCCATTCTGCAAGGTCTTCTGGGGCGAAATATTCTAAAACTACGGCTGGGCATTCGGGGCCGGGTTTGACGCCGGTAGTAGCGCAGATGGGACGTTGAACTAATTCGGCTGGGAGGTCAAAGGGTGCGGGTTCGCGGTTTTGATGGAGATGTACCATGATGCGATGCCAGAGGGGGGCGGCCCCCACAACGCCGGAGACTTGGCGCATCCGATCGCCATTGAAGTTGCCCACCCAAGTGGCAACCGTATAATCCCGCGTAAACCCTACTGTCCAAGTATCCCGAAAATCCGATGAGGTCCCGGTTTTGACGGCGGCAGGAAAGGGTAAATTGAGAATCGAATCTACCCCAAAAGCAGCCGATCGAGCGTGGGAGTCGGCGAGCATATCGGTTATTAATGCCCATGTGTTGGACTGGGGGAGCTGAGTAGATTCTGTAGGGGCGACAGCAAAAGCGCCCAAATCTCCCGATGAAACGAAAAGACTTGTACGCTTTTGCTTCGCCCTTCTATGGTCCGGGGGGACTGATCCCCCCGTCTCCCTATCTTCCCCCAAAGAGGGCTGAAGCCTGTACGGGCGAAGCATCCCGGTAATGGGTGGTTGATTAAAAGCGATATATTTTTGGCCGGGATGCTTCGCCCCTACATCCTCTGCTCCCCTGCTTCCGGCTCTGGCCATTGTGAGGTAAGCTCGGGCTAATTCCCAGAGACTGACTTCGCCGCTACCGAGGGTTAGTCCGAGTCCGTAGTAGGACGGGGGGTGGTTGAGGTGTTCAAAACCGAGTTGGTGGAGGCGATCGAGAAAATTCGCCACGCCGACTTTTTCCAAAACGCGCACTGCCGGGATGTTGAGGGAGTTGGCGAGGGCGACGCGCACCCGCACGGGTCCTAAAAAGGTTTCGTTATAGTCTTGGGGGCTGTAGAGTTTGGCGCCGGGAATGGCGTAATGGGTGGGTACGTCGGGGAGGATGGTATGGGGACGGATGATGCCTTTTTCTAGGGCGAGTTGGTAGAGGAAGGGTTTGAGGGCAGAACCGGGTTGCCGCAGGGCCTGCACGCCGTCGTTGCGTCCGCCGAGGGGGGAGAAGTAGTTGGGGGAACCGACGTAGGCGAGGACTTCACCGGTGTGGTTATCGAGAACTAGAGCGGCGGCGTGGTTGACGTTGTGAGCATGGAGGGCGCGGACTACTTGCTCCACTTGGGTTTCTATGAATTTTTGCAGGGGTAAATTGATGGTGGTGCGGACTTGGGAAACTTCGGGGGGGAGTTGGTCCGCGAGCCAAAAGAGGAAGTGAGGGGCGGCGATGATGCCTTGGTTGGGGGAAATGATTTGTATTTGTTCAAGGTAGGCGGTTTCGGCTTGGGTGGCGGTGATGTAGCCGTCGGCGACCATGCGATCGAGTACATATTTTTGCCGCTGTTTCAAGGGACCCAAGATATAGTAAGGGTTGAGGCGGTTGGGGTCGTTGGGAATGGCGGCGAGGAGACTGGCGCGGGCGAGGTTGAGGTCCTTAGCGGCCATACCGAAGTAGGTGCGGGAAGCGGCTTCGACGCCGTAGATGTTGCCTCCCATTGGTAGGCGGTTGATGTAGGCGGCGAGAATTTGATTTTTATTCATCCCAGCGGTGAGGCGCCAAGAAAACCAGATTTCTTGGAGTTTACCCACCAGGGGGTTATTGTGGCTGGGGGGTTGCAGCATCCGAGCAAGCTGCATAGTGATAGTGGAGGCGCCGCTGACTATTTGTCTGGCTTGAATGGCTTCAAGTATGGCGCGGACTACCGCCAAGCTATCTATGGACCCGTGATGGTAGTAGCGTTTATCTTCGGCGGCGATGATGGCGTGGCGGAAATGGGGGGAAATGGCATCAAGGGGGACAACGGCGGTATGTTCTTGGTTGCGGGTGAGGATGGTGCCCAGGGGGAGTCCGGCGCGGTCCGTAAAGGCGATCGCCTGTTCTCGTTGGGCAATATCCGCCGCTCTCACCGGCGCCAAATACGGCAACAACCGCACTATTACCCCCATCATCACCACCCCGATAATGATTTTGCCTCTTCGAGTTTGACCAATTTTCGTTAAATATTCTTTTAGTTTCATATTATTTGTTATTTGTTATTTGTCCTTTGTCCTTCGACTCCCAGAAACTGGGTTTCTAAAACGAGATATCTTGTACCTGAACGGAGATTCTGGGCAGAAACCCGGTTTCTCTTCCAAGTGACAAGTGACAAAGGACAAATGACAAAATTAGAGTTATTATGAAGCTGGGAGGCGACGCTCTAGGGTTTTGCCTTGACGCCAGGAAAAAGCGACACTGCGGTAATAACCGCCCAGGATTTCCCGAGGTGCAAGGCGGGTGAATTCTTCTGTAGGCGAATCAAACATATTCAGTTCCACATCGCCAGTCCAAATTTCTGAAGACTCGAAATCGTATCCCCCCACGGATATTAGCTCATCCATTGACTGGGTGCCGTCGGATTCTACGGCGGGCATCCAGCGATGATGTAAACCAGGGAGAGAGAAGAGAATACCGGCGGTGTCGGATTTACCGGTGATGGTGAAGCGGGTTTCGATTAAACGCCTATCCGCAGCCGCCAGACTTGCTCCCAACCGTCCTCCCGGAGCCAACCTCGGCCCCGCCTTGCCCATAGTCACCGGACGAGTCAAATACACCGAGCCCAACTTTTTGGGATAACCTTGATGATAGCCCCGCACCATTGCAAAATCTTGATTCACCCAAATATAGATACAGCGAGTGTAGCGCTGTCCTTGATATTTTACCCGCACCACCAGCAAACATTCCCGATATTGAGAACACACCGGGTCTAGCAGTTCCTCAAAACTATCAGAACAAGACTGCAAATCTAAAAACGCCACAGCCACCCTGCCCGGGTCTTCGTCGTCTAACTCCAAAGGTGTCGGGAGCAACTCCGCCACCCGTTCCGGATCCGTCCGGTATTCCACACTCAAAACATCACCACAGTAATGCCAAGGAGGCGGCGGAATCATCGAAGATTTGCCGGTAGCACTTCTGGGGAAAAGGAAACCTTGAACCTCAGCCATATTCTTTATATTGTCATTAGTTATTGGTCATTTGTCATTGGTCATTGGTCATTAGTCCTTTGTTAACAAAGAACAAAGGACTAATGACAAAGGACAAATAATATTTTATTGTAACATTTCACAAACCAGCTTAACTGACTCGTAGATAGATATTTTGTTAAGAAAATTTGCAAAATCCTCCCGAAATTAAAGCAAATGGGTTTTAATGGTGATTGGGGCTGTAGGCATCATCAACCCAGAAAAAATGGGCTAAAGCCCAACTACAAACCCTAACCCCTTTCAAAGGGCTGTAGGGGCGATTCGCGAATCGCCCCTACAAACCGGTAAATCATTACCTCACGGAAACATGAAAATAATCTTAAGAAATTGGGTGAAATACCTGCTCGCCCTGACCCTAGTCTGGGGGATAGCGGGATGTGGCAACCCACAAGCAAACTTGCCAGCGCAACTGCCCCCAGTAGCAGCCCTGGCGACGCCACAGTTACCCAACTGGATCGAGCAAATTAGTCCCACGGGAGATGCAGAACCCTTGGCGCAAATTCGCATCCGGTTTAAAGACCCGCTCATCCCCGTAGAGAGTCTGGAAGCAACGGAACAGCAAGGGAAATTAAAGCAATTTGAAATTTATCCCCCAATACCGGGGCAGTTTCGGTTTTTAACCCCCCGCATGGTGGGATTTCAAGCCGAGCAAGCCATCCCTAAAGCCAGCCGCATTCAAGTAACCTTGAAAGCGGGTTTAGCAGATTTAAACAACCACAAACTAGACCAAGATTTAGCCTGGACATTCAACACTGAACCCATCCAGCTCACCTTGCCCAAAATCCAGGCCAATGAATACGCCGAACCGGAATATATTGAGACTAAACCGGAACTAGAATTTACTTCTAATGTGAAGCTAGACCTAGCATCCCTCAAAGAACGGGTGCAGATGATAGCTCAGGGAGAAACTACAGGCATCCAGGTGCTGGTGAAGGAGAAGAATACAGCCGGTGAAACAACACCAGAAGATGAATTTAACCCGGAACAGCGCCGCCAAACTTATAACTTTAAACCGCAATCTGAGCTGAAAAAAGGCACTAAATACCGCCTAGAATTTGCCCCAGGTGTTGCGCCACAGCGAGGAAACTTGCCCAGTGAAATGGCGTTTACCAGCGAAGTACAAACCTACGCAGCTTTGCAATATCAAGGGATTGAGGCATTTGGGCAACCAGATGCGAGCGGTGCTTATGGCAGGTTTGCAAAAGGGGCGCCGATGCTGAAATTTAACAATCAACTAGATGCTGATTCAGCTCTAGCTAATATTACCATAAATCCACAGCCGAAACAATTTCCCTCTGCCATCAGAGCTTATGATGATTCCAACGTTATATCGCTTAACCCTTGGTCTTTAGAACCGACAACCAATTACAATATTACCATCGGGGCTGACCTCAAAGACAAGTACGGCCAAACTTTGGGGCAACCGGTACAAGTACAGTATAATACTGGAGATGTAGGGGGAGAAATTTGGGCACCATCTGGGATACATATTTTCCCAGCTACAGATGATTTAGAACTGAATATCAATGCGGTTAACTTGCCAGAAGGTAAGTATAAAGAGGCTTATCGCCGGGTAGAACCGACAGATTTAGTGTATTATGATGATGCCTATCCCAGCAGCGAGGGGGATGGGTTGCTGCCAAATCCCACCGGTTGGCAAAGTTCTCCGATTAAAGCACAAAAAAACCAGGCAGAAACCATTAAAGTGCCCCTACGGGAAAAGTTGAGAGGTCAAACTGGTTTGCTCGCTTACGGGGTCGCTGCGCGCACGAATACATATCAAGAAGAAGGGCAGCAAAAATGGCGGGAAGCTAGTTATTATGGCATGGTGCAGCTCACCAATTTAGGCGCTTTTGTGCAGTGGTTCCCGGATGCGGCATTAATTCGTGTCAATCACTTATCTGATGGAGCGGCGGTGGCGGGAGCTAATGTGGAGATTTATCGCTCTCAACTGGGGGCAAAATCTCGCCCACAACCCCAAGCATGCGCCACGGGTAAAACCGATGCTAATGGGACTTTGGCGCTCAGTCCCGACGCGGTGCAAAAGTGCAATCCTAGTGATAAAGAGCCGCCGGAATTGGTGGTAATTGCGCGGGAAAATAACGATTGGGCGTTTACACGCATCCGCCAGTACAGTGGGGCTTATGGTTACGGGATTTACAGTGACTGGAATGCAGGAGAATCCCTATCCCGGGGGACGATTTTCTCGGACAGACAACTGTATCAACCGGGAGAAAAGGCGGAGTTTACTGCAGTGGCTTATTACTTGCAAAATGGTAAGCTGGTGCAGGATAAACAGGCGAGTTATACCCTGAGTCTGGAAGCGCCAGACGGTAATAAAACTGATTTAGGCTCCCGGACGACTAATGATTTCGGGACGTTTTCCCTGGAGTTGCCTTTGGCGACAAATCAGCCACTGGGTTACTATTACATCCGGGGTAAAAGCAATAAAGGGGTGGAAATCACCGGCGAATTCCGAGTGGCGGAGTTTAAGCCACCGAATTTTAAGGTAGATTTAAACCTGGATAAGGAAGTGGCGATGATGGGAGAACAGGTGGAGGCGAAAGCTGCCAGTAGTTACCTGTTTGGTGCGCCGGTAGCGGCGGGTAAGGTGCAGTATTATGTCACCCGCAATGCGACGGATTTTATTCCCAATGGTTGGGATAAGTTTTCTTTTGGTCGCCAGTGGTTTTGGCCGGAAGAGCGCCCATCTGTCACTAATGAAGTGCGGCAAGAAAAGGCGACTCTGGCGGATGATGGTACTGGTAGTTTGGCGGTGAAGGTGGATGAAAATCTGCCTTATGCGATGACTTATCGGGTGGATGCAGAAGTTACGGATGTGTCTAATTTGGCGGTGTCCAATTCTCGAAGTTTTACGGCGCTGCCAAGTGATAAGTTAATCGGGTTAAAAGCCAATTTTGTGGCGGATGCGGGCAAGGATTTCCCGGTGGAGGTGATAGTTACTAACCCGCAGGGACAGGCGGTGACGGGAGAAAGGGTGCGTCTGGAATTGCAGAAAATGAATTACACCCAAGTAACGCGGGTGGTGGAAGGTAGTAGCACGCCTAGTTATCAGGTGGAATATAAAACGGTGGCGCAGACTCAGGTAAAATCTGGGGATAAGCCGCAAGCGTTTAATCTGAAAGCGCCGGAGGCTGGTGCTTATCGCATCCGCGCTAATTTGGCGGGGGGGAAAGATGAGGCGACGGCGACGGATTTGCAAATTTGGGCGACTGGTGACAGTGGCGTGATGTGGGGTCGTCGGAGCGATCGCGAAAACTTCCTGGAAATTAAACTGGATAAAGACACCTACCAACCGGGAGAAACCGCTACGGCGTTGATTCAATCCCCTTACACGGAAGCGGAGTTATACTTTGCGGTGGTGCGGGATAAACCCCTGTATCAATCTGTCACCAAAGTTAAAGGCGGCGCTCCCCAAGTGAGTTTCCAAGTAACGCCAGAAATGCTGCCTAATGCGGCTGTGCAGGCGGTTTTGGTGCGTCAAGGTGCGCCTTTAGAGCAACTAGAAACTGGGAGTTTAGAACATTTGGTGCAAGTGGGTTTTGCGCCGTTCCAAACCAGTTTGAAGGATAAGTATTTAACTGTGGCGGTGGCTCCCACCCAAGCAAAGGTGGCACCGGGGACACAAACCACGGTGCAACTGGAGGTAAAAGATGCTGCTGGTAAACCCGTTACCGGACAATTTACGGTGATGGTGGTGAATGAGGCGGTGTTGCAATTGACGGGATATCGTCCACCAGATTTGGTGCAAACTGTTTATGCAGAGCAGCCAATTTCTACTCGCTTCAGCGATAATCGGTTTGAGGTGGTTTTGGCGCCTTTGAGTTCGCCGCTGGAAAAAGGCTGGGGTTTTGATGGCGGTTTTTCAGCGGGGTTGGGTAGTACGCGGGTGCGCACTGATTTTCAACCTCTGGCTTATTACAATGGCTCGGTGATTACTGATGCTAATGGTAAAGCCACGGTGGCGTTTAAATTGCCAGATGATTTGACTACTTGGCGGGTGTTGGCGGTGGCAACTACGCCAGATATGCGGTTTGGCAATGGGGACAATACGTTTATTGCGAGTAACCCCATGATGGCAAATCCGCTGTTGCCACAATTTGTCCGCCCGGGCGATCGCTTTTCTGGTGGGGTAGCCATTACCAACACTACGAACCAGGAGGGAAATCTGACGATTCAAGGTGCTGTGAGTGCTAATATTCAGTTTGACGAGAAATCTGGCCAAAATGTGGTTTCTCAGGCGAAAGCGGCGCCGGGAACCAGTGCCTATCGCTTCCCAATGACGGCGAAGAGCATTGGTGAGGCTAAGGTACGCTTTGTCACCCAAGTTAATGGGGGGAAAGGTGATGCTTTTGAGGTGCCTTTACCGGTGAAAACTCTCCCGGTGACGGAAACTGTGGTGGAAACCGGGACTACGGAAAGTCAGGTGAAAATTCCCCTGAATGTTAATGATAAAGTGGTGCCGGATGTGGGTGGTTTGCAAGTGAATTTGGCATCAACTTTGATTCCAGAGATAACTGCACCGGCGAAAGCGGTGTTGGATGAGGATGAGTTGCCATTTTTGGAACCGGTGGCGTCGCAGTTGGCGATCGCGGCGAGTCTCCAAACTCTCGGCCAAAAATACCAGCAGGCATTTGCCGATTTTAATCCCAAGCAGCAAGCTGCAAGCGCGATCGAAAAACTGCAAAAACTCCAGCAACCTGATGGTGGGTTTGGTTTTTGGCCCGGAGCCTCCACATCAGACCGATTGGTGACACCCTACGCCGCTGAAAGTCTCGCGCAAGCGAAAGCAGCAGGTTTGCCAGTCCCACCAGAGATGATATCGAAAGTGCAGACTTATTTAAGCCAAATTCTCGCCAAACCTTCAGAAGAGAAGTTCTGCACGGCTGCTAGTTGCCAAAACCGGGTGCGTTTAGAAGCACTCTTGGCTTTAGCGGAATTGGGGAATCAGCGGAATGATTTTCTGGCGGATATCTACGCCGGACGGGATGAGTTAGATGCTGTATCGCGAATTAAATTAGCGCGGTATATGTTTGGTTTCCCGAACTGGCAGCAACAGGCACAAACTATGTGGAGTCAGTTGCAGGAAACAGTTTATGAAACTGGCCGCACAGCCACAGTAAACCTGCCTCGCGGTTGGGGTTGGTTGAGTTCACCAACGGCGGCGCAAGGGGAAACTTTGCGGTTAGGAATAGCTCGCAAAGTGTCTGTAGCGGTGCGCGATCGTCTCTTGCAAGCTCTACTCAATCAACGCCGTAATGGCACTTGGGCAACCACCTATGATAATGCGGTTGCTCTGACGGCTTTAGTTGACTACGCCAACACGGAAGCAACACCCCCCAACTTCAAGGCAAATGTCCAACTGGGTAACAAAAATCTTGACTCAATGCAGTTTCAGGGTTATCAAAATCCCAGCCAGTTTATCAATGTGGCGATGGATAGTTTACCCCAGGGGAAATCTGAGTTAACCCTGAATAAATCTGGGGCGGGCACCCTGCATTATTTAGTCCAGTACGATTATCGCCTAGAAGGCAATCAACCGGGACGGTTTAATGGGTTGCGCGTACAACGACAAATCCGCCCAGCAGCAGAGGATAAAGTCCTGGAAACGATGGGGATATCCAAACTGGATAAACCGCTGATGGTGAAGGCAGGACGGGTATTTGATATTGGGTTGGAAATTATAGCCGATCGACCCATAGACCGCCTGGTAATTTCCGACCCCTTGCCCGCCGGTTTTGAAGCAGTAGATACCAGTTTCCAAACCACCAACTCAGCCGTACAAGCCCGCACAGATAGCTGGCAAATTGGCTACCAAACCATTTACAAAGACCGGGTAATCGCTTACGCTGACGCCTTAGATGCTGGGGTTTATCACCTGCACTATCTCGTCCGTTCCGTCACCCCCGGAACTTATGAATGGCCATGTGCTGAAGCCTACTTGCAATATGCCCCGGAAGAATTCGGGCGCACTGCTTCCGCCACTTTAGAAGTGAAGGAATAGGCGATTTTGTGGTCGAAATAGTAGGGACACGGCAATGCCGTGTCCCTACTTATTTAAAATCACTATAGTATGAGTATCTTAGGTAACTTTTTACCGCTAATGCCATCGCTTTGGCCAACAAAGGAGGCACTGCATTGCCAATTTGATAACATTGACTATCAAAATTACCGCCAAACTTAAAGCGATCGGGAAAACTTTGCAACCGCGCCCCCTCTCTCACCGTTAACCTGCGTCTCCTACCATCAGGCAACCGAATGCGGAGCATATCCCCCGTGGCGGCGGCGAGGTTGCGGCAAGTAACAGTCCTGGCGGGAGCATCTAAATGCAAATCTCTAGGAGTGACGCATTTAGATGCTCGCTCGTATTTGGCGATATATGTATCCATACTGGGGGTGAGAAATTTGGCATCTGGTGGCGCAGTTAATGCCATATCTCCCAGAGCTTCCCCAGCCGTGTAAGGAGATTGCAAATGGGTTTTTTCTGGCCATTGCCAACCGCCTTTGTGGGCAATGCAAAATAACCGCTCTCGGCGCTGGGGTACGCCATAATCAGCAGCATTCAGAATTCGCCACTCTACATCATAACCTAAATTTTGTAATGTGGCAACAATTTCGGCAAAATATGTTTTATTTTTATACAGCATTCCCCGCACATTTTCAAAAATGGCAATTTGGGGTTGATAACGGTTGACTGCACTGATAAAAATCGGGAAACCGTCGCGGCTATCTTTTAGTCCAAATTGGTGGCCATTTACGCTAAAAGGTTGGCAAGGGGGACCGCCGATAATGGCGACGGCATCTGCTTCTAAATCGGAGTTGGGTGATAGAGTCACTTGGTGACAAATGCCATGCAAGTTGTGGCGGTATGTGGCGCAGGCATCGGGGAGCATTTCATACCCGACGGTTCTAAATCCGGCGGCTTCAAAACCGAGTGCCATTCCCCCGCATCCAGCAAATAAATCAATGGTTAAAGGTGCTGATGTTGATGGTGGTTTGGGGGTAAGTTCGGCGGCTAATAATTCTTGGTATGTTAGTTTAGAAGCGGCGATGCTTACTGTCATGGCTCCTGGGGGCAAAATATCTGGGAAATGATTATGGGTTATTTTAGCCAATGATGGCTGAGACGGGGAGATTATAATACTTTTTGTCCCTACGCCGGATAGAAACCCGGTTTCTTGACCAAATCCTCGGTATCAAGCCTAGATTTTCACAGAAACCCGGTTTCTGGGGTACAAAGGACTTTTGACCAAGGACTTTTGACCAAGGACAAATGACAATGATGTTGAATAGCGAGAAGAAAAAGGGAATTGCTCCTGGGAGTTTGCTGCGGTTGCACTTCCCTCTCCCTACCTGGTCAAGGGGACTCTTGTGAGGGCGGAGGGGATGTGGGGTTTAACCAAAAAACAATTCTTATGTTTAATGAAAATGACTATAACCCGGACAATAACTGGCTTGGTGTTCGGTTTGCTGCTCAAGTTAAATTCAGATGACCGAACTGCTGAGAAATACAGGGTTGAACGGGGAGGACAGGAGCAATATTTATCACCAAAAGCGTAAGGACACGGCATTGCCGTGTCCCTACAGGATTTTAATCGCTAAAGTTTAAATAAAAAATCTAAATGAGAAAATTTCAGCCAAGGGGCTGGTTATGGTTTATAATGGTAAGGTTGTCAAAAATTTGAGCGAGTGCGGTTATGGCCGTCCCAAAGAAGAAAACCTCTAAAACCAAGCGCGACCAGCGCAAAGCTAAGTGGAAGCAGAAGGCTGCCCTGCAAGCCCAGAAGGCTCTCTCCCTTGGCAAGTCGATTTTGACTGGACGCGCTAAGGGGTTTGTCTATCCTTCTGATGAAGAAGACGAAGAAGAAGAGGGTTAAGGAAGAGGGTAAGGGGGGGTTCTCTGCGATGGGCCGCCCCCCGTGCCTGCGTTCCTCGCTTTCCGCTCTTCTAGGTCCGGGCGGCGGGCAAAATGAGCATCGCATCGCCGAAGGAGTAGAAACGGTATTGCTGGCCGATCGCCTCCCGATACAAATCCAGCAGGCGTTCCCTCCCCACCAAAGCGCTCACCAACATCAGCAAACTCGATCGGGGCAAATGGAAATTGGTAATCAGACCTTCCACCACCCGCCACTTATATCCTGGGTAAATAAACAAATCGGTCTTACCCCGAAAAGGTTGTAACTGCCCGTCGGACTCTGTGAGAGACTCCAAAGACCTCACCACCGTAGTCCCCACAGCAATAATTCGCCCCCCCCGGTCCCGCGTCTGCTGGATTTGCGCCACAGTGACAGCAGGCACATCCACCCATTCATAGTGCATTTTGTGGGCAGTCACATCCTCCACTTCCACAGGACGAAAAGTCCCCACACCCACGTTAAGGGTGACAAAGCTGGTATTTATCCCCCGAAGATGCAGCCGCGCCAATAACTCCTCAGTGAAATGTAGGCCCGCAGTGGGTGCAGCGGCGGAACCGGGGTGTTGTGCATAAACTGTTTGATATTGGGACGGGGATGCTTGGGAATCTTTAATGTACGGTGGCAATGGCATAGTGCCATATGCCTCCAAAAATTGCCAAAAAGAGACTAATTCCGGCAGTTCAAACTCCAAAATCCGCCCCCCAGTGGCTGCATCCACGCCCATCACCTGCGCCGTCAAAGGGGGGATATCGCTGCTGGGACTGGTGGGGGTAAAAGATATCCGCGCTCCCAGTTTGAGGCGTTTTCCCGGTTTTACCAAAGCCAACCAGGTGTTAGGTTTTTGCTCTTCGAGCAGTAAAACTTCTACCTCAGCGCCAGTAGCCTCCCCAGAGGAGAATTTGCGCCCATAAAGTCTGGCGGGAATGACGCGGGTGTTGTTGAGTACCAGCAAGTCACCGGGGGATAGTAGGTCCGGTAAATCGCGGAAAATGCAGTGGCTGTGGCTACTGGGGGTATTGACCACCAATAACCGAGAGCTATCCCTTGGCGTGACTGGATTTTGGGCGATGCGATCGGGGGGTAATTCGTAGTCGTAAGCAGCTAGGGAGTAGTCGATATTGGCGCTGGCTGTTCGTTGCATTTGCTTGGCTCCGAGATGGATGGTTGTGGGGGAAGGGGGATTACCCAGAACTGGGAAAAATTTTGGGTAAAACTCCCCATGACATATTAGGTGTTTGACCCGTGTTTGGTGACGGCGAGACTGCCAAAATATTAATAGACCTGCTTTGCGCCAGCGACACCAGAGATGGACTACTTATATTACCTGGCTAATGCCAGTCTCACCCTGCGAGTATCCGATCGCCTCCGCCACGCCACCCACCTCCCCGTTAATTTTATGAGCGTGATTCATCAAATCAACGGCTGGGTAGTACGAGTGAAAATGAGCTGTCCCCTAGAAACCAGAGATGATGGGGATTTTAAGGCATTTATGAACGAGTTAGGGATTCTGTGCCAACCAGATCTGCGCCTGCAAATGGCCCTTTGGAGCTTGGAAACCGGACAATCCCCTGTAGATGTGATGCGGCGCTATCAAGTGGCGGTTGTGTCTCACGGTCATCCTGACTGCCAGGAAATTATCGCCTTTCGCGAGCAATTTGTGCGGGGCTTGGGATATTGCCCCGAAACTCTCGCTTAGGCACCTCTAGGTATTCGCTCCGGCTGAATTACTTAAGGTTGTTTTACATCTAATTTGCTTAATTAGCGTATCGTGGTGAGCAAAATTTTGCTGACGGTAATTTTGTTTGATGGCTTGAAATACAGTAAATCAGGACTTGAGAGCTAAGATAGTCTGAATTTACTCTAATTCATCATGGATATACCATCTACAATATTTACATTTAGTCAGATTAATTTATATAAATTAAATGTTTCACATAATTTAGCCACCATAATCACTCACAGAGGTGAAAGCGGCTTCAAGATACTGGTGTAAGGTGAGTAGGTATGGTCCTAACGCCACAGGTTGCCCAATATGAAAGTGCCCAGATGATGAAGGTAAATGCTGGGGCAACGGTGGTAGTAATGCCTCGCCGAGACGGGGGAGAGCAGGGGGGAGCATTGGGCTAGTGGGATTTGGTCGGTGGCGGTAGGTGACGAGAGCCACGTCAAAACGACAAGGTAGGAGACTTAAATCTGGGTGTGCGGCTAAAAACATTTGGGCTGTGCTACAGAGTTTGGCTTGCTTTTGGGGGGTGATGCTGAAAATACCACCCTCATCCCAACTGCGGGAGCTGCGAGTTTTCACTTCCACAAAAGCTAACAAGGGGTCCGCAGTATCTCGGCGAGCGATGATATCAATTTCTCCCCAACGACAACGCCAGCGTTGATGGAGTATTTCCCATCCCTGAGCGAGCAAAAATAGGCCAGTGTAGTATTCTCCCCAGTCACCAGGTCTTTGCTGTTTCAGAAGGCAGCTCCTTTCAATGTGCAAAAGGGTTGTTTCCAGGATACGCCGAGAAGCCCTACCCTGCGGGGAAGGGGGGGGAAACTGGTACGATGGGGAGATGACGGGTGGAAGGTGCGTAGGGACATGGCATGCCGTGTCCGGGGGTTGGCCCGTGGAAGCTGCTTTTACAGCAGTTTGCAAGTCTATCTGGCACATTCCCTCACCCCAAACCCCTCTCCCAGAAGGGGAGAGGGGTTTTGATAGTCCAAGATCATTTGATAAAGTGCTGTATTACCCTGGAAAAGACAACCGCATGAATTATAGAAACACCACTTTGGTTATGAGTAGGTTATTTCAGATAGCTGTGACGGCGGTGGTATGGATTGTTGCTGTGGGGACGATCGCTCTGGTCAGCTTTGCTCCTGCCTTTCCGGCGTTTGCCAATGACTACAACAAACAAACGATCGTCGGCGAGGATTTCTCAGGACGGAATTTCAAAGACTCCAGCTTTACCAAAGCCATTCTGCGCAACTGCAATCTTAGTAATGTAGATTTAGAGGGCGTGAGTTTATTCGGTGCCACTTTAGACCGGGTGAACTTAGAAGGGGCGAACCTGAAAAACGCCACTTTGGATATGGCGCGGTTTCGCCAAGCGAATTTAACCAACGCAGTTTTAGAGGGAGCCTTTGCCTTCAATGCTGAATTCAAGGATACAGTCATCGACGGGGCGGATTTTACCGATGTCTTCCTCAGATATGATGACCAAGCACAACTGTGCAGTATTGCTCAAGGCACAAATCCCGTGACGGGACGCAAAACTAGCGAAACTCTCGACTGCGAGTAAACAGATGCTCGATAAAGACGGAAAGGGGAGGAAAAAATAGGCGTGTCTTCCAAACCCACTAAACTATTAATCGCGGCGAGCGGTACGGGTGGGCATCTGTTCCCAGCGATCGCCACTGCGGAACAACTCAAAGACTATCACATCGAATGGCTTGGGGTCCCCAACCGGATGGAAACCCAACTCATCCCCAGTCGCTATCCCCTGCATACCATCCCCATTGAGGGATTTCAGGAGCGCTTGGGGTGGGGAAGTATCCGCATTTTCAGCAAAATCATCAGCTCCGTTTTCCAAGTCAGACGCCTGCTGGTGCAACAGCAATTTGATGGCGTCTTCACCACCGGTGGTTATATCGCCGCTCCGGCGATCGTCGCGGCGAAATCCTTGGGTTTGCCCGCCATCCTCCATGAATCCAACGCCTTACCCGGAAAAGTGACGCGGTGGTTAGCGCCGTGGTGCAGTACCGTTGCCATTGGGTTTGACAAAACCGCCACTTACCTGAAAAACGCCCCCACTATGAATGTGGGCACCCCAGTGCGCGCCGAGTTTCTGCGACGGGTGCCCTTAGATTTACCCATACCCCCGGGAGTGCCATTGATTGCGATTACCGGGGGTTCACAAGGGGCCGTAGCGGTGAATCGTTTAGTGCGCCAATGTGTTCCCGCGTGGGTAGCAGCGGGGGCCTGGATTTTCCACCAAACGGGGGATAACGATCCGGAGGCAAAGGAGTTTGAGCATCCCCAGTATTTTGGGGTGCCGTTTTACGACAATATGGCGGGAATGTTGCAAAGAGCGACTTTGGCGATCGCCCGCGCCGGTGCCGGGACCCTCACCGAGCTAGCGATTACTCAAACCCCCTCGATCCTCATTCCCTATCCCTTCGCCGCCGAAAACCACCAAGCCTATAACGCCGAAGTTTTCGCCGAGGCGGGAGGGGCGATCGTTCACCCCCAAGCCAAACTCACCCCCGAAATCCTCAAAACCCTAGTTTTAGACTTACTCGCCGACCCGCAGCGGCTCGAACAAATGGCCCAAAGTGCCGCATCTCTCGCTATTCCCGATAGCGATTTGCGTCTTGCCAAACTTGTGCGCCAGTTTTTAGAAACTGCCCCCAAATAAACTCCCCGTTCGTAGTTGGGCTTCAGCCCAAAAATCCGGAGGGCTAAAGCCCAACTACAAACGAATGGAGGGCTAAAGCCCAACTACAAACCGGACAAATGACAACACCTAGGGCGTAGCTGGCGCCGGGGATGTAGTAGCTTCAGCCTGGGGATTTTCCACTGGAGCCTTAGCATTCATCAACATTAAATGGGAGCCTTCATCATACTTGTAACCAATACCAAAATCAATTTTTTTGACATTAGTACCACTTTTATAAACTTCTCTCAGGTCTGGCTGATAAAAATCGGCAAATAGAGGAATCGTCCCCATATAATTGCCGTAAAAATTCATCTCCCACTTAGACTTATCAAAATTCCGGTAAGGAATGCCCGAATCATCCTGCAACACGTGAGAGCTTTGGGCAAGAATCCCATCCCTAATCTTGCCAAAATAGGAGTAGTGCATCAAATAAGATGCTGCCTTGAGATAAGTCACCGGCTTATCCATTTTTTTGACAAACTCCAAAAACTCCGGCGTTTTTTCCAAGCCGGAGTCAGACAAATCAGTAGAAAAATAATAAGCTGTGCGGGGATTAGATTTGCCCTGGGGGACAAAAGAAATTTTCACCCCGGGAATCATGGCCTTGTCAGCCTCTTTGCTCGGGTCACGCATTTGGATAGTTCCCTGTTTATCAATCCCCACATACTGCAAATCCAAAATTTGATTGTTAGTGCGAGCCGCAAACAACAGCAATACCGGTAAAACTCCCTGCTTGTTTAAATCCACCGCCATATCATTGGTGCGGAAAAAGCTAAATTTCAGGATGGCGTAGAGGGAATCTTTAGCATTGGCTAATTGTTGGTTAATTTGGGCGCTGTCCAGTTGCTCAAAATCCGGTAAAGTTCCTACCGGCTCCAAACCCACCATTACATATTCTCTAGCATCAGGGAATAAAGAATAAACGTAGAGGAAATCAGGACCGCTGAAGGGATAAAAGACTTGAGGATTAGAGGCATTGATGGTTTGGAGTTCAGTTCCAGACCATTTCGTGACAGGAGCCAGTTGCTCAGCTTCTAGCTGCTTCCACGAGTTTTCAAAAAAACTATTTTGCGCCTTCCATGAGGCAGTTTTTTCCACAGCAGAGATTTTTTCCGGTGGCGCCGTGCTTTTAGGCATAGCACTGGCGTCTGCCACTGACATTCCCGCGAGTAACCTGGCAGTAGCAGTTAATTTAGCAGCTCGCTGCATATCAAAAGCAGCAAGGGGGTCTGGTGGTGGTTCGGGAGTTGCTGAGGTACTGGTTTCGGCAACAGATGAGCTGGGTTTTTCTTCTACTTTAGGGGCTGCATCGTTGCAAGATTGGAGGAAAACAGCCGCCGTCAGGGCAGCAGCGATGACATAAATTGATTGATTGAGTTTCATTTTAGATGTGGCTCTCCTCACGGTTCAGAATCTGATGATGCGAGTTGGTTTTTAGCGGCCAGAAAGTAAATGGGCAAACCCAGAGCTATTGTAGCCAATCCGGCTAGGGATGCCCAGGGCTTGCCTTGAAAGACAAAAATCATAATCCAGAGAGAGACGCCGAGGAAAATTAGGGGCGTCACTGGATAACCCCAAGTTTTGTAGGGGCGGGGCACATCAGGGTTTTTGATGCGGTGAATGAATAAACCCAAAACCGTCATAAATGACGAGAGAATCAGGGTAAATTGCAGATAAGTGGTGACGGTTTCAAAAGTGGAGGTAATCACCATGACCAAGACAATGGCCAATTGGAGGAGGATGGCGTAGTAGGGAATACCGCTGGCGTTTTTCTGGGCGAGGAGTTTAAAAAATGGGATATCTTCGCCGATGACTTGGGTAACACGTGGTCCTGCCCATACCATCGAGCTGATGGTAGAGAGAAGTCCTAAAGATATGAGTAGGCCCATAATTTTACCGCCGATATTGCCGAAGATGTAGTTAGCGGCGATGTAGCCGACTTCGGGTTGTCCTTCCAGGGCGGATATGGGGGTGGTGTGGAGAAAGATAAAGTTGAGAAGGATGTACAGTACCATGACAATGGCTGTCCCGCCTAGCAATGCCCGAGGCAGGTTTTTTTCTGGCTGCTCTAATTCGCTGGCTAGGTAGATGGCAGCATTCCAGCCGGAGTAGGAATAGGTGACATATACCAGGGAGATGGCAAAGGGGGAACTAAATATTAGTTGGCTGTCTGTGGGGGTGGGGAGGAAGCTGATATCTTGGGGTTGGCCGAGGAAAAAGCCGCAGGCGATGAAAACGACAATCAGGAGGACTTTCAAGGCGGTGAAGACATCTTGAAAGGAGCTGCCCACTTTGAGGTTGCGGGTGTGGATGAGGGAAATGCCGATCGCCACTACCAGAGCGATCGCTTTTTTCAGTCCATCGGCTTCCGTGCAATTTTCCAGAAACACACAGGAAGAGTAACTGCCAAAGAGAATGGCGGCGAGGGCGATCGGAGCCGCAAAACCCACCGTAACGGAAACCCAACCGGAAAGGAAGCCCAGAGCGGGGTGGTAAATCTTGGAGAGATAGTGATACTCGCCGCCCGATCGAGGCATCACCGCTCCCAGTTCCCCGTAGGAAAGGGCACCACACAGAGCGAAGACACCACCGACAATCCATAAACACAGTAAAGCAAAACCGGATTTGATATCCACAGCCTGAAAGCCCAAACTGGTGAAAACGCCGGTCCCTACCATATTAGCTACCACAATCGAGACCGCCGTAAATAGGCCGATGCGACTGGGGGAATGATTCTGGTCTGAATTCATAATTCACCTATGGGGGTTGAGGGCAACGGTGGTCACCGGCACCACAACAAGTCTGTTTATTCTATCTATATCGGCTTAAATCCTGACATTTGTGCTAAATTTGACAAATTTTCTCCCCAAGAACGATGGTTTCCGCTCATGTGTGTGTGTCGGGGCGATTCGCGAATCGCCCCGACCCAATCAAAGCAATCAATCTAGCAGGCACCATCAAAATCAATAAATACAAAATAACCCGCCAGGAGCGGGTTTGGGGTTATGCGAGAATGCCACGGGCTACCGCCGGAGCAGATATAAACCAAAAAATCCAGTAAACCAAAAAATCCAGCTTGCGGGATTGAAATCAGTAGAATTTGGGTAGCTCCTGCAATTGCATACGGAGCCACCCTTTATCGCCAGCTCACAAAGCCTAAGCCAGCTCAGGACACAGATTGAATCCGACCGTAAAACTGGCCGCGAATCTTCACGGTTACGGGCTCTTTGGCGCCCAAGTCGGTGTCGGAGGGCTGTTCGCTCTCGAAGATGCCACCGATTTCGCCAGTGGTAGGATCTACCTTGGATACTTGGAGGGAGATTTTGCCTTGACGAATTTCAGCACGCTTGACGTTGGTGCGGGCAAGCTCTTCGGCATCAGCACCAGCGGGGAGAGCCACGGCATTATCATAACCAGTGGCTTCGCCGCGTCCTTTGGGGTCGAGGAAGCCAGAAGAACGGTAAGAAGTCACCTTGAATTTGCCTTCAAAGTCCGTGGAGGTATTGATGCTTTCCAGTTTGGGCTGAGTGGTAGCCACTAGGTTTTTGATGGTAAACATGAAAGGCACCTCTTCGCCACCGGGGAGCATCACCGTCGTCGGCTGGAAGTCGATACCATCTCGTTCAATGAAGGTGAGACTGCCATCAGAATTAGGCTTCAGTGGACCTTCAATTTGAGTCAAGCTGGTGGTGTAACGGGTCAGCAGTTTGCCCGGGACGAATTCCTTCTCTTGGCGCTTGGTGGCCGGTTCTTCCTCGACAAAATACTCGGTTGGCTGCAAGCAGAGTTCGCTCAGACTGTAGGAGGCGCCGGATTGGACGGGGATGGATCCCCGAGCGGTTTCCGACAGTTCGGGACAGTTATTGGCCAGTCCAGTGTTGACGATATCATCGTAGGTGAGCAACTCGCTGGAAGTGGAAGGAGCTTCACTACAAGCGGCGAGCAGCCCGAAACAGAATGCTAAGAGTGCAGCTATTAAAGCGCGATACCTCATGGTTAACCTCAATAAAAGAATGTAACAAGTATCCGGCGGCGCGGTCTGTAGAAACCGGGAAGAGGCGCCAAAATTTCTGGTCAAAAACCAAGTAGGGACAAGGCATGGCTTGTCCTTACGAAACCCGGTTTCTTCTGGCAGGGGGTATTCCCCAGCCCCAACAGGCTGCCACAGCATTTCTACCCTACTGGAAAGTGCGATCGCTTTTCAATCGGGTAGAATTACTCGCTCCCAGTGGTGTGGCGGCGGCTTCCCACCAGTAATAATGCCTATAACCAGCAAAAGACCGGTGCGGCTCCGGTTTTTTGGCTGGACCAGCATAGGGCGCAGGTGGGGGCTGTCTTTGGATTTTACCGAAAAACTGCGTTAGATTTTAAGGAAAAACTGCTGCTAATGTGGTATAATGCCAGCGTCCCACCTTGGGACAGCTTTTAAATTAGTGAAAGACCGCGGGCGGTATTGAAAATGACTGAAGATGAAGATTTTAAGAAGGCACCCTTGCCACCAGAGTTAACCGAACCGACAGGTCTGCACAGCGATCGCTCTCTGGTGGGAACTGATGCCATAGCCGATGCCGTTCGCATTTTAGCCGAAAAACATCGCAGTGATTGTTTATCACTTTTAGCCCTACTGCGGCTCTTAGAAAATTTACACCGGGAGATTAGGGAAGAGCTATTTCTCGATACATTACCCACTAATCGACAGGATTTGTACGCCCTCCTCAGAGATATGGAGGCAGAGGGAGGATGGCCTTATATCCCTCGCCCCAATCTCCGCGCTGTCATAGAACAATTGTCAAGTGAAGCCGATGATAATCCTGCTCATACTCAGATCAACTTTTCTCCAGACAATCGATAAATTATATCCCTTGGCTTTGGCTGATCCTCAAGTAATTTAAAGATGAATGAGATGTTCAAGCAATTAAAATGGTTACTTAAATAGCTCCAAATATTGTTGGGCTAATTATTGATTTTTTGAAGATAATTCAGCTCACAATAAATTATAGCCAATTGCCGGTTTACAATCTCGATTATCGCTTCATAAACCGGCAATGGCAGGTAATTAAATTTCGGTAGCTGTCAATCTTAGGGTATAATCAGTTTCACCTTCAACTTGCAAAACGCGGACAAAGTAGGTTCCGGCGACCAAATTATCTATAGTAATAGTCTCTTGGACATTACCAAGCTCAGAGGATGAGTCGATAATTTCCCCAGAGTCAATTATGCCGTTGCCGTTGGCATCTCGGATCAGTTCCAAATCAGCATCAGCATCATCACTTAAACCACTGAGAATGGCGCTAAAACTACTGGCTGCTGGAATACCGAAGCGATAGATATCAGCGGGGTCATCATTATCTAGAGAGCCACCTTCGCTGCTGGTGCCGGTGAGAGTATCTAGATTATCAGCATTGTTGAGGTTGTTTTCAGAATCGGTATTAGTATCAGTGTCGGTGTCGGTGTCGGTGTCGGTGTCAGTAGAATCACTAGATGTCCCAGAGACGGGCTCGCCGGTACTGGAGAGAAAATCTGATTCACTGAGGAGACTCACGGCCACATTCTGGAGGATGGCGATGACTTTGTTATTACTGGCAAGGGAAATGACAGCGCTCTCTACCAGGCTGTTATCGGCACCAATTTGGTTGCTGCGGCTAAATGCGAGATCGTCGAAACTCAAATCACCACCTAAAACGAGAAAATCTTCGCTGTCGTTGTAGTCGGTAATCAAATCGGCTCCGGAAACATCAAACCCTTCGGTGGATGCTTGCAAGACAAAGAAATCACTGCCACTACCGCCGGTGAGGCTGTCGGAACCCAAGTCGCCGAAGAGAAAATCGCTATCGGAGCCACCAACTAAATTATCGTCTCCGCGTCCGCCGCGTAGGGTGTCGGAACCGTCGGCACCGTCGAGACGATCGTTCCCGGCATTGCCATTTAAAAAGTCATCCCCAATGTCGCCAAAGAGGAAGTCATTATCGTTACCGCCAAATAAGTTATCGCTGTTGCGTCCTCCCCAGAGGGTATCGTTGCCGTCGTCACCAAAGAGAAAATCATCCCCGGTATTGCCGTGTAATTCGTCGTTGTCTAAATCCCCAAATAACGTGTCATTTTCATCTAATCCGAAAATTATGTCGTTATTTTTACCCCCCTGCACGATGTCGTTACCGTCATTACCGAAAATTACATCGTTGCCTCGGTTGCCGTTGATATTGTCATCACCCTCTAGACCATTAATGGTGTCGTCGCCGTCGAGACCGAGAATCACGTCAGCCTCGATCGTTCCGACGAGGATATTTGCCCCTGGATCGCCAGTTATGTTTGCCATATCGGAAAAATCGCTCCACAAATAACAAGGCGGCGAATGGGTCTAAGCCCAACTACAAACATCAAGAAAATTAAATGTAGCAGCTCCTGACCTGTATCCTGTTCCGGTTCTTGCCCGGGAATATGCGCTGCCGGATAATGATTATACGATAGCTTCCCAGGCAGCAACCGCGCTGGTACTCCGGCTGGGAGGTATGAATTTCTAGGCGCCAACCCTACCCAAGCAATTTTATATATATTTTTTTCAGAAAAAAATTACTCCCCCAAAAAAACCGGGTTGTTCAGACGAGGAATCTTGTCTCATTATCTAGGACCTACTGCAGAAGGTTCCAGAGTAGGGGATGAGTTTTGACCTCTGAGGATGGGGATGGCGAGAAAAATTTCATAATATGATTGTGATTCTCGAGGCAGGAGGCGGATGGCACCGTGGGTGAAAATTATGGATTGCGGAGTGGTGAAAATCCGATTAAGTTTGGTACGGATGGCTGGCGGGGTCGGATTGCGGCGGACTACACGTTTGCGCGGGTAGCGATCGTGGCGCCAGCGGCGGCAAGGGTTTTGGCCGAAGTGTATGGAAACAGTGGCGATAACCGGAAAGTGCTGGTGGGTTACGATCGCCGCTTCATGGCGGAAGATTTTGCCCGCACGGCAGCGTTCGCCATAGCAGCAGCCGGATTTGAAGTCTGGCTATCAGACAGTTACGCTCCCACCCCGGCTTTTAGCTGGTTGGCTAACACCCAGAAGGCTTTAGGGGCAATTGTGATTACTGCCAGTCATAATCCAGCGGGATATTTGGGGTTAAAGGTTAAAGGAGCTTTCGGCGGGTCGGTGGGGCCGGAGATAACCCAGCGGATTGAAGCGTTGATCGAGGAAAACCCACCAATGGGGGCAGTCGATCGGTTCCCGGTACAAACATTCGACCCCTGGCCAGCTTACTGTGAAATGCTGCGGCAGAAAGTGGATTTAGCGGCGATTCGTCAAGCTATTTCTGCGGGGAAATTGACGGTATTTGCTGACGTGATGCACGGTGCAGCAGCCACTGGTTTGGCGCGAGTTCTGGATGTGCCAGTGCAGGAAATTAATGGCGATCGAAACCCTCTGTTTGACGGGGGGGCACCGGAACCCCTGCCTAAATACCTCTCGCGACTGTTTCGGGAGGTGGTACGCCAAGGGAGGCAGCAGCAGGATGCTCTGTGTGTGGGTTTTGCCTTTGATGGGGATGCCGATCGCATTGCGGCGGTGGATGGTCAAGGCAATTTCCTCAGCTCTCAAATTTTAATCCCCATCCTGATCCAACACCTAGCCCAGCGGGGGGGTAATGGTGGCGAAGTCATCAAAACTGTGAGCGGTTCTGATTTAATCGCTCGTGTGGCGGCTCTGTATGACTTGCCGGTGTTTGAAACGCCGATCGGCTACAAGTACATCGCCGATCGGATGTTACAATCGCAAGTTTTGCTAGGCGGAGAGGAATCTGGTGGCATTGGCTATGGCACCCATGTGCCGGAACGAGATGCTTTGCTCTCGGCTCTTTACGTTTTAGAAGCGATCGCCCACTCTGGCTTTGACCTGTCGGAGATTTACGCCGACCTCCAGGCAAAAACTGGTTATACCTTTGTGTACGATCGCATCGATTTGCCTCTGGCGAGTATGGAGGTGCGCTCCCGTCTCCTCTCCCAGCTAGAATCAAGTCCTTTCAGCACCATTGCGGGTTTAGTGGTGGTAGATGTCCTGGCGGTTGACGGTTATAAATTCCGCTTCGCCGATGGCAGTTGGCTGCTGATCCGTTTCAGCGGGACAGAGCCAGTGTTGCGGCTTTATTGCGAGGCTCCTACTTGGGATCAAGTGCGTCATACCCTGGCTTGGGCAAGAGATTGGGCTAATTCCGTGGTTTGATGTTTGTTCTTTGTTCTTTGTTCTTTGTCCCAAGGTCATTTGTTCTTTGTTTATTCATACAAATGAGAAATAATGTAGGGTGGGCAGTGCCGACGATTAGCGCCTTGCGCCGATTGACAGAGATTTTATTAGGCACTGCCCACCCTACGCCTTATTTATATAAATAAGAGTGAATTTCTCGCCATAGTCAAAGGAAAAGTGACAAATGACAAAGGACAAAGGACAAAGGACAAAGGACTAAAGACAAAGGACTAAAGACAAATGACCGAAAAAACAATTTTGGTGGTGGCGACGGGAAACCCGGGTAAGGTCCGGGAGATGGCGGCTTATTTAGGTTCCGAGAATGGGGAGTGGGAGTTGCGGCTCAAACCAGAGGAAATGGAGGTAGAGGAGACGGGGGCGACATTTATGGAGAATGCCTGTTTGAAGGCGGTGGCGGTGGCGTCCGCTACCGGAGAATGGGCGATCGCAGATGATTCCGGTTTAGAAGTGGAAGCCCTCGGAGGGTCTCCAGGAGTGTATTCTGCCCGTTATGGCGCCACTGATGGGGAGCGGATCGATCGCCTGCTGCGGGAATTGGGCTCTGAAGAAAACCGCAAAGCCCGCTTCGTCTGTGCCATAGCGATCGCCCGTCCCGATGGCGTGGTAGCCCTGCAAGTGGAAGGAACTTGCCACGGAGAAATCCTCCACACCCGCCAAGGCACTGGCGGTTTTGGCTATGACCCCATTTTCTACGTCCCTTCCATCGGCAAGACTTTTGCCGAAATGACCCCAGAAGTGAAGCGACACCACAGCCATCGCGGTGAAGCCTTTAGGCTGCTGCTGCCCCAGATCCGCTCTTGCCGGGATGACACCTGATATCAAGTCTGTTCGCATCGTTTGGACAATTCCGGGGCAACCACAGGGGGATTGCCCCCTCAGTTATTCACAAACGAAGCCAGAGGACTTGATATGAAACATAGGGGATGCAGAGTCTTGTGGCAGAAAACCCGCAGAGAAACGAAAATCCCTGGTCAAGAAGGGGCAAAGAAACCTTCTGACCAGGGATTTTTGTGAATAAGCGGCCAAAAAACCTAATAACAAAGGACTTTTGACATTTGTTTGGGGTTTAGGGCCGCCAGGAAACTGGCTCCGGCTACACTGCCTCGTGATCCGTTTCGCCGGTGCGAATGCGGATGATTCTCTCCACCGGGCTGATGAAAATCTTCCCATCCCCAATTTCGCCGGTGCGAGCCGCAGAGATGAGTTTTTCCACCACCATATCTACCTGCTCGTCATCCACCACGATTTCCACTTTCAGCTTTTGCAGAAACTCAACCGTGTATTCAGAACCGCGATAGCGCTCGGTTTGGCCCTTCTGCCTGCCAAAGCCACGGACTTCTGAAACGGTCATGCCGACAATTCCAGCGTTGACGAGGGCGATTTTTACCTCGTCCAGTTTGAAGGGCCGAATGATAGCTTCTACCTTTTTCAAGATTTTGACTCCTCCCCCCGGGCATCTGCCCGGAGGCTAACTGCAAGGGTTGTTTGTCATTTGCCTGCATCGTACCTTAGTATCACTGCGAAGCCAAGGTTTTTTGTAATTATCGATACAATTAGCCCCAATTAGTCGCCCAACATGGTAACTATTGCGGTTCTGTGTCAGGGAGCAGGCATTTATCAGAATCGCAGCCAGCAGGACCGGATTCTGGACTCATGCCCCAGTCATACTGAGCCAAGGCGCTGTGAAAATCATCGGTTTTCCGTCGCTGCTGAACTTCTTCGAGTAATTGGTGATATTCAGCTTCAGAAATTGGCTCGAATGGCAAGCGGGGAAAGGATTGGTGGTCATCAAATCGCGCCAGCAACGCCGCTGAGATATAACCCTCATCGTTACGGATGGTTTCATAGATGCGGTTGCCCAAGGCTTCAATTTCTGACTCCCGCAGCTCGATCGTGGCACTGGTGTTATGCCTTGTATAATGCCGCTGCACCTGCATATAGAAGTCAAACTGTGCCAGGGCAGAAAACTGGGAAACATCGATTTCCGAGATTCCAGGCAAGTTCGCCCAAGATACAGCCACAGGGATTTCTACCAGCCATTCGGTGCAAAGCGGGGAAAACGGATCGTTTAACAGATGTCCGTTTTCGTCTTTATCGGACTGGGAGGGCACGATTTTGTAGCCATAGTCGATGCAGGCGAGGGCCACCGGGTCGTTTTTGCGGAAGGTGACACGGCGGATGAACCGTTGGGATTTGGGAGGATGCCAGCCGGGAGAGGCCCCAGTGAGCAGGGATTTGGTGCCCGAGGGTTGCACGGTGGTGCAGCGGTTGGGGCGCTTCAACCCGTGGCGATCGCAATAGTCCCACACCGTTTGATGAACCTGTACCCGCCACCGCGTCAGATATTCCGCCTCTTGCGCCTTAAATAATAACCCCTGGGGCGTCTCGGGACGACCAGCGGTCCACCAACGCAGCCATTCCACCCCAAAAGCGTGAACGAAAAAGTCAAATAGTCCCGTAAAAGATACACCTACGATCGGGTCAATTTCCCGACTGTATTGGTAGCGCGGCTCGATAAACTTATGGTTGAGCAGCGTTGCCACAGATAGGGCAGCAGCGGTGAAAGCCTCCTCCTGTTCTTTATCGTTCTCCGGGTCAATTTGGTTGAGGTGGATCTCTGCTAAATTGCAATGAAAATTCGAGCCGATAATCTCCAGATTTGTTATCCTAAAGGCTTTTTATCCTTTAGTTCTTACCCTTGATTTCGAGTAAGCTCGGCGTACATTTTCAGCTCAATCAAGCTGTCGGGCACTCTTGGGATGATTCTATTCTCAACTCTTGGTCATTGGTCATTGGTCATTGGTCATTTGACAAGGGACAAGGGACAAGTGACAAGGGACCAGTGACAAGTGACAAAGGACAATTGATGAGTTTCACATCCTACGCTCTACGGTGGCAGAGGCTTTTAAACCTACTGCTTACCTCGGTATTACCGTCACAGGCTTTACCGATTTTGCCCGATTTTTTACGTGAGGCAAAATTATTTACCACACGGGTTTAACCCGATGCGGGCTAACCGATGCTCCAGTTCAGCGGCTGGGATTTCTGGATGCCGCTGCTGCAACCAAAAATCTGCCTTGCCGTCGCTATAGGCTTGCAAAAAATCGCGTTTGAGTTCGGGAGTTGGTAGTAAATCGCAGTTAGCCCGCGCCACAGCCTCCCCTGCCCACTGGATAGCACCTTCACCGGAATAATACTGTTTTCTGACCGCAGCAATACATTCATCAAGGGTGGGTTTATGGTGAAAAACCCTTGTATGGTTTGCCATTCTTAAGGCATCGCGTTCTGGGTCAATGCGCCAGTTCCCAGCAGCATCCTGTTGCCAGAGATTGTCTTTTGCTGTAGCAAATAGCTGGTCAGTGCTATCCCCTTGGCGCATCCCGGCACTATTGGAAACTAAAATTCCCTCGCAGACGAACTCATGAACTGTCGCTACCTCAATGTCGTAGGTAGGGCAAGTGCGAACATTGAACTCAACGTCTTTAACTTTGATGGGGACGAGGTGAGTCGCGTCAGGTATATATTTCTTGAGGGTTTGCTGGTTCATTTGCGTATGAACTCCTCCCCAATGATAGACATTCGTATTGACAAGAGGCTTCACCATTGCTTTAGGGAAACCGTGGTCATTGAATGACTTGGGAGCTGAGCGCCTTTGCACGGGAAATTGTATAGAATAGCGCTCGAAGGCTGACGATACAGCCTGAAAAGCAGCACCACCAACAGTGACTAACTCCCCTTCCCACTTACCAGTACGTTGGCGAATGCTACCACACATCCTGACCGTAATGCCCAGAGAGGCATAAAGTGCCTGAACCTGCCCGAGAAACCGCTGCTGGGAGGATGCCACAAGAACGCCTTGCCCATGACAGCCGTCTGCATCAGCGAGTCCAGCCAGGAATGCTTGACGAATATCAGCGGTCCCTAACAGCACACAATCGGGTATGGCTAAGGGCTTAAAGGCTTGCTTGAACTGCTTAAAATACTGGTTCAAGGCAGCGGAGTTAAATTGCAGCTCATAAGCCTTGGTCTTACATTGTTCGGGCGTTCTTAGGGTGTAGGTATCTAAACCGAACTCACGACCAACGGCAATTAATCGCTCCAAGATGGCGGGACTATCTTCGTGAACCCGGAACCGGACTCGCCAGCCATCTGAGGCAACAGAACCGTCCCCCTGTAAATATCCCAGGAAGTAAGCTACATCAGCAGTCAGAGCCGGAATTTGGATAGATTTTGCTTGGCTGTTGATTTTGCCCCGAAACTCGGGTAGCTCAGTTGGTGTGCCCGGAATGGCTTGAGGCACAAATACCAAACGGGAGCCTGCTTTCAGGTCTTTGGCCTTGACCATTTCGTAATTGCCGTAAATGTCGGTCAACACTGCTACCTTATGGTCAGGGGTACATTCAAAAATGCCATCTTGTGTCCGGATGCGACAGAGCGATTGCTCTCCCTGGACAAAAAAGTTGGTGACTGGGTAAAATCCTTTGCTGGTGAGGACGCGATCGCCAATCCGCACCTTGGCAATAGGAACCAAGCCCGATTCCGTATGCACGAGGGCATCTGACGGCAAACAGCGGCGGATATTGCCAGCAACGATCGTGGCCGCCGCCTCATCAATTAACAAGCAGCATTCCACAGAATTTAATTGCCGTCCCACTGCTTTATTTAAAATTGCGGCGCAACGCTGAAACAAACTAGGCAATTTAACTGGATTAGCAACACCACCAAATCCTTTCAGTGGCTCCCCTGCTGGCCTGACATTAGTCAAGTCAACTGCAACATTGACCAACCCATAAAACCGGTCATCAGTGGATAATTCTAGCAAAGTTTGATAAGCCTGAACCCAACCTTGACGCGAGTCTCCCACCTCAATGGTGACGCTGTTTCCCTCCACTGTCACCGCCATTTTTTCTTGGCGCAAATGCGGTGGTTTGCTGCCAATTTCGCCACTCAAAGTGACATTAAGTTGATTTCTAATCGGGGGCAATTGGTTGATGTATTTCGGTTCTAGGACGGCCCCTGTCCCACACCCCATCATCGCCAGATCCATGAGCAACCCGAAGGCCCGCCAGTCATGGATATTGGTGGAGGAGCAGTTGTAGGCCCCAGAAAAATTCTCCTGTTGCTCAATCCATTCCAAACCGCCAATCCATAACCAGCGACCGGAGGGTAGGGCCTTGAGCTGCTGCTGCATCCGGGTCATTAGGGCAATTTCGGGAGCTGTCAGCTTGCCCAGTTTGGCGAGTCCGGTAATAGTACGATCGCACACTTGCTGCCAATTTTCCCGCCCCATCGGACCAAACCGGCTGTAGGTCCGATAAAACACCGGGTTAGCTACCGCCGCTCCCTCCGGAAACAGTTCTGGTTTGGTTGTTCTTTCCAGTTCTCGGACGCCTTCAGGCGTCGCGCTTGTGCTTACCATAGTTTACAGTACGTCCCTCGTTCTTCTGCAATTGAGCAGATTAACACTATAGTCTATTTAGTGGTCAATCGCCCAAAATTCCCGATTTGACGCTATTGATAGGGTTTCATTGCCCATGATTCTCTGGCTTGGAGGAATTCTCACAGAAGTGGATCTGGCGAAAAGCCGAGCCTAAGATAAGCTGGTTGGCTTCCAGAATTACACAATGACAAACCAAGTTTTTTAAAAAACTCTCGATTGTACCACAAAAATTTTATTATTTTTCATTTATCCCCTGTCCAGGGACAAGGCACTTAGGACTGGGGAAATTTGTTAATTTTCTTTCCCTAATGGAGTATGATATAATTTTGGTGCATCCCCCCAGAAGTCAGAATCTTACCCTGGGGGCAGTGCAGAGCTTTTGGCAACTTCAAAGGCAGTATTATGAGTTGGTTTGAGGATGAAGAGCCACCCGATATTTATCGGGGCTTTGAAAAAATATTAGCGTTACAGCACCAAACTGATAAAGCCTTGGAAGTGGCGGAACAGGGAAGATACAAAGCTTTTGTCCACCTCCTGGCCACACGCTTGGCGGTGGAACCAAAATCCCTGCCAAGGATCAACTGCCCTACTATAGACGAAATCAAACAAATAGCCCGCAGCCACAACTCCACTTTGGTCTATTATTCCCTTCTCTATGATTGGGAGCAGTGGGTTAAATTTTCCGGTTTTCGCCTTGGTTTCAATCAATCCTACGCCTACGCCACGGAACTGTTT
The DNA here is from genome assembly GCA_015296065.1 of Oscillatoriaceae cyanobacterium M33_DOE_052. Lineage (GTDB taxonomy): Bacteria > Cyanobacteriota > Cyanobacteriia > Cyanobacteriales > Laspinemataceae > Koinonema. The sequence continues at coordinate 55,695 of DVDU01000243.1, forward strand.
ATTTGGGTGTTATCACCTAGAGGCAGGTTAACTTTTCGCCGATTGGATCTGAAAACTCTTTGGGATCAAGAAAATACTTCCCTCGCGGGCATAGTTCGTAGCCTCCGGGACGGATTAACTAATGCCAGCACAGATGCTATTTCCTGGCAGGAGCCAGCAGCCTTGGATGAAAATGGGGCAGCACCCCTGTACTCAAAACTGAAAAAACAGCTCCGGCTGCTCTATCAATTCTTAATTGAGCCAGTAGCTTCAGAACTGCCCTCAGAGCAGGGAGCGCGGGTAATTTTTATCCCCCAAGATTTCTTGTTTCTGGTGCCGTTCGCTGCGCTTCTTGACCAGTCGGGCAAGTATTTGATTGAAAAATACTCGATCGCCTGCGCCCCAGCGATTCAGGTGCTACAGCCAAAGTCGCACCACCACCAACCAGCAGAAACAGCTCTGGTAGTGGGAAATCCTACCATGCCATCTCTGTCTTTGCAATTTGGGGAACCACCAGTGGTACTAAGTGACCTCCCAGGCGCCGCCAGAGAAGCCGCCGCCGTGGCTCAATTGCTGAATACTACTGCCCTCATTGGGGACGCCGCGACGAAAACAGCAGTGATTGATTGCTTGATGGACGCCTCAATAATTCACCTGGCAACTCATGGATTTTTAGATGATGCGGACTCCTGGCGGTGCGCGATCGCCCTGGCTCCCAATCCCGGTAACAACGGCTTACTGACAATTCGCGATATCTTAAATCTCCCCAAACCAATGGCAGCTCAACTCGCCATCATCAGCGGCTGCTCCACCTCTCCCCCCTACGCCCCATCCCCCACAAAAGCAGAGGGGGGAAAAAGGATTTGGGGTGATGGGGTAGCCGCTATCTCCCGTGCCTTCCTTTGGGCAGGGGTCCCCAGTATAATGATGTCTCTCTGGCTCCCACCCACAGTCCCCACCCTTGATTTAATGACCGAATTTTATCGCCGTTGGCAGCTCGAAGACGACAAAGCCGAATCTTTGCGCCAAGCGATGCTCCAAACTATGCAGCAATACCCCCATCCCCGGGACTGGGCCGCTCTTACCTTATTTGGCGCTCCCCAATAGGGGACGGGGAGACGGGGGGAAGGGGAGACGGGGAGTCCCAACCCTGTAGGGTGGGCAAGACAGTTTTTTTAATTCATATAAATAATAGTCAATGACTTTGCTCGACTTACTTGCTTTTAGCTTATTTGGCGCTCCCCAATAGGAGCGAATGCCATCCCCTCCCATCTCTCACTCATCCCCTAACATAAGAGTGTAACCACTGGCGAAACCCCCGGCGAGCCGCCGTCGCTCCCGTCGTCTCCCCGATTTTTAAAAACTGCAAAATCCGCTCTATTACCGGCAAATTCGGGAATGTGGGGCTGGTTTCTACCGGCAAATATGCCCCTGACTGGAGAACAAAAATTTGTAGTTGGCCATTACTATAACGCCACAGTTCCGGGACTCCCAGAGCTGCATAAGCATCAATTTGAGTTGTGGAAGTAACATCCACTTCAATGGCTAAATCTGGAGGTGGATCTGTGGCTAAATCTACCCGCTGCTTCCCCACCATCCGCGCTGCATTTTGGATGTAAAAACAATCGTCTGGCTCTATACCGGCTGCCATTTCAGGGCGTTTAAACGTTGTGGAGCCATAAGGCTCCCAGTCTAAACCTAATTCATCCAGCAAGATTTTCACAAACTCGCCAATCAATATTTTGGCTTTTTCATGTTCTGGCAGGGGCATTTTAATCTCCAAACAACCTTGATAGTAAGCAACTCTGGTGGCACGATGTTCGCCCATGTCTCTTAAAATTGCTTCAAAATTATCCCAGGTAATTTCTCGCAAAGTCAGGTGTTGTCCTGGTTGGACTTCAATTTGGCGCAGTTGCAGTGTAAATACCATTTCTCGACCTCCTTAAAGGTTTGTAGTAGGGCTTCAGCCCTCTTAAAAAGGTTTGTAGTAGGGCTTCAGCCCTCTTTCATCAGTCTTTCATCAGTTCGTAGTAGGGGTGATTCGCGAATCACCCCTACAGCCCAAAAATCCGGCGGGCTAAAGCCCAAATACAAACCTCGGTTTAGCGGTTGGCGTAGAGTTTTATCGGTTCTTTAATCCAGCGAATATAGAAGTGTTTAAATGTGGATTTGAGGACGCGGGGTAAACCGAAGTCGATGGGAACTAGGGCGGCGGGGAGTTTCCAATCGGTAATTTGCACTTCGGCGGGGTGCAGGAGGGGAAATTCGATGTGTGATAGTTGGGGAAGTAATCCCAGACGATCGGCGGCGGCGGCGGTAGGGACGAGGGCGGGGTCCACGTTGAGGATGTGCAGCAAAGCTCGATCGCACGCAAACACATCCGTAGAAGCCGCCAAAATCCCCAAATCTCGGGGTTCGCCGCCACTCGGTCCGTTCCCCTCATGCCCGATAATCCCATCCACAATCGTTAAATCGGGATTGATTGCCCGGGCTGTTTCCACCAGCATTTCCCCAAACCGATCGCTATCTTTCCCGGCTTCCAAATGCCACCATGCTTTCATCTTACCTGGAACGCAACCAAACAGGTTTTTTACCCCCAAAGTCATGGTTAATTGCACGTGGGATTTTACCTTGGGTAAATTAATCACCACATCGGCTTCGATCGCCTCTTTGCACAGACGCAGATGATTGAATTCCTCACTCACAGTTTCATAGCGTTTGCCGTGAAACTCCACCACTGGCAAATCCAACTCTTCTATCATAGGCAGATAACCGCTCGCAGTGGCCACGCCTTTGGCACTCCCAAAAGCGGGACTATCTCCCAAAAACGGTTTACCGCCAGCTTCTTTGACCATTTGGGCAACGCAGTAAACCACTTCCGGGCGAGTGACACATTCTTTCCCCGGACGGGAACCAGTGAGCAGGTTTGGTTTCAACAATACCCGGTTTCCTGGTTTTACAAAAGCCGCCATTCCCCCCAAAGGCTCTAGGAGATTTTCTAAAGACTTGCGTAGTTGGGAAATCTCGTATGAATTGGCACTAATTAAGCTGACTACAGACATGGTTATTGGAATTTTGTTATGTTGACTTCATTAATGGGGCTAAAGCCCAACTACAAACTACAAATTCAAGGTTCGTAGTTGGGCTTTAGCCCAAATTCCCCATTTAGGGGAGTTCGTAGGGTGGGCAGTGCCGAAAATACTGCTACTGTCAGGGAAGAGTTATTAGTTTTGGCACTGCCCACCCTACTGCTGCTACGAACTATGAAAGAGGGCTAAAGCCCAACTACGAACCAATTTATTCACTCACAGGAAATCTGCCTCGAGCGCCGCGCTGCATAGATGTAACGCGCTCGCAGTTAGCAAATATCCCTTCACCCTGAATTTGATTCAGTGGTGGCTTGATATCCATTTTAACAACATTGGATGTAGAAATAATCACTGTTTGGTCGATGAGATGGAATACCAACCAGGGTTTTTGCAGCATTTTGCCTAGCTGGCTTTGGAATTGTTGGGGGTCGATGGGGATTTTAAATGATTCTTCCTCGCCGTTAACATAATAAATGGTTAATTCGGTAACGGCAGCAGTCATTTGGGCAAATGAACCTCGAGCAGTCATATGTTTTCTCCTGATTGGTAATATGTTGTTTGTCCTTTGTCACTTGTAGGGGCGATTCGCAAATCGCCCCTACAAACGGACAAATGACCAGTGACAAAAGACAAAGGACAAATGACTATGTTGGCATGGCGCTCATTTGTTGTAAGTCGAGAACTTGGGCGAGTTCCTCGGCGGTCATCAGCCCTTTTTCTAGGACGATTTGGCGGAGGGATTTGCCAGTTTCCAGGGATTCTTTGGCGACGGCGGCGGCGTTGAGATAGCCGATGTGGGTATTCAGGGCAGTAACAAGAGCTAAGCTGCCTTCGGCGTAGGCTTCGCATCGGGCTGGTACTGCAGTAATGCCTTTCAGACAGCGATCGGTGAGAGCCGCCAAAGTATTGCCCAGGATTTCAATACTGTGAATGAGATTATAGGCAATCAGGGGCATCATCACGTTTAATTCTAACTGTCCGGCTTGGGCAGCGAGAGCGATCGCGCTATCATAGCCCATCACCTGAAAGCAGACCATTGAAGTCATTTCCGCCATGACCGGATTATACTTCCCTGGCATAATCGAAGAACCGGGCTGCACTGGTGGGAGCTGAATTTCTTTCAGTCCGGTTTTCGGTCCAGAGTCCATCAGGCGTAAGTCATGGGAAATTTTCAGCAGGTCCACGGCTAAATTGCGTAAAGCCCCGGAGACGCTGGCAAATGGGGCCATACTCTGCATGGCTGCCATCATGTGGGGGGCGCTTTGGAGGGGCATCCCGGTTAATTCGGCGAGGATAGCAATTGCCCGGAAGCGGTATTGGGGATGGGTATTTAATCCAGTTCCTACCGCTGAACCTCCTAATCCGAGTACCATTAAATCCTCGGCGGCTCTTTCTAGGCGGCGGTGGTGGTCGGCTAAGATGTGGGACCAGGCGCGAAACCCTTCGCCCAAACGCACGGGTACGGCGTCTTGATTGTGGGTTCTACCAGATTTAACGATGTCTTGAAAGGCGGTGGCTTTGTCTTGTAGGGCAGCCACGGCGTTGGTCAGAGCGGGGTAGAGAGTTTTTTGGAGTGCGAGCAAACCGCCGATTCTAATGGCGGTGGGAATGACATCGTTAGTGGATTGACCATAGTTTACATGGTCGTTGGGGCTGATGCGATCGTAGTTGCCCTTGGTGTCGCCGAGGATTTCCAGGGCGCGGTTGGCCAGCACTTCGTTAACGTTCATGTGGTGGGAGGTGCCTGCTCCGGCTTGATAAACATCCACAACAAACTGGTCACGCAAATTTCCCTGAAGAATTTCATCGGCGGCTTGGATGATGGCGGAGCTGATGTCTGGGGGAATGCAGCCTAATTCTTGATTGGCTTGCGCTGTGGCTTTTTTAATCAACAGGCAGGCATCTACATAAGTTGGTAGGGGTTTGAGCCCGCTGATGGGAAAGTTTTCCACTGCCCGCAGTGTCTGGATGCCATAGTAGGCGGCGGCGGGAAGCTGTCGGACTCCCATTGAATCCCGCTCCGTGCGGTCTAATGGTGAATTTTCTCTGGTCACAATTTTGATGCTGATTAAGATTGGTAATTTTATCATGCACAAACCGCGATTATACTCATAAGATGGAGCTTTTCAGGAGTATGCTGGTGGTGAGGGATCAGGAAATGCCTGCACGGTAAGGAATGAGGATGGGTTATGAATCAAACCACCACCGTTTATGAGAAAATTTTGGAGTGCCGCCCCGATAGTTATGGGGACTGGTATCATCAGGGCAATGCCCTGCAAGATATGGGACGCTATCAAGAAGCGCTCTACAGCTATGAGCAAGCGCTAGAGTATCAACCGGAAGATTACTGGGGTTGGTATCAGCGGGGTAAAGTTCTGGAGCAGCTCGGCTGCTGGGAAGATGCGATCGGCAGTTATGACAAGGCGCTGGCCATTCGCCCCGATGACTACTGGGCATGGTATGAGAAAGCCTGTGTGATGCGCTCTTTAGGGCGCTATGTGGCAGCTCTTGCTAGTTATGACCAGGCTTTGGCAATTCGCCCTGATGATTATTGGTCTTGGTATCGGCGGGCGGGAGTGCTGCAAGAGTGCGAACGGTACTCGGAAGCTCTTGCTAGTTATGAGAAGGCGCTGGCAATTCGCCCGGATGATTACTGGTCATGGTATCGGCGGGGGGAAACGATGCAGGCGGCGGGCAATTATGAAGAAGCTCTGACACATTACGATCGGGCTTTGGCCATCAAGCCCAACCATGACGCTTGCTGGCACAAGCGCGGTAAAATGCTCGATATCTTGGGTGAATCTGAAGCCGCTCTCGATTGCTTCGATCGGGCAATCGAACTCAACCCAGACAATGACGTTTACTGGTACGATCGAGGTATTGTCCTCGACGACATGGAACGGTTTGAGGAAGCCGCCGCCAGCTATGAACAAGCCATCGACCTGAACCCAGACAATTATTGGGCGTGGTATCAACTGGGAAATGTCCTGGTACAACTAGGCAGCTATGAAGATGCGGTGCCCATATACAACAAAGCCATTTCCTGCCAACCAAGCTGGGATTGCTGGCCACAGTTAAAGCATTTGGGGAGCTGGATCTGGTATGACTTGGCTAATGCCCAAAGTCATCTGGGCCGCACGATAGAGGCTGAAATTAGCTTCCGGCGAGGCAATGCGATTGAGGCAGGTAATTTGTAGATCGAGTAGATGGATTTTCCCCTGGCAGAAACCGGGGGCAACAACTGGCCACAGAGGATGAGCTTGCCCCGGGAGCGCAGCGAAGTTTCTCCTAACGGAAGAGAAATGAGGGTGAGTTTTCCCGGCTTCATCACGGCTCCACGCAAAAGCATCTGCTTCACAGACCAGTCGGATCGAGACATTCACAATCTAAAACACATCAGGGCACTGTCATGGATAATGCCAACGGCAGCGGCGAAACCATCGCCCCAGAGTCAGATACCTCCTCAGGTCAGCCAAATGATTATTTGCATTGGTATAAACGAGCCACTGTCTTGCGAGACTCTGGACGTTATGAGGAAGCCTTGGCCGGATATGAGAAGGCGATCGACTGCCGACCGGATGATTATTGGTCTTGGTATCAGCGGGGAAATGTTCTAGGCGACCTTAAACGCTATGCTGCAGCGGTGGCTAGCTATGAAAAAGCTCTGGAACTAAGACCCGATGACTATTGGGCATTGTATCAGCTTGGCCATGCTTTGCTGGGCTTGGGGCGGGATGAAGAGGCGATCGCCAGTTTTGACAAAGCCCTTAACATTAGACCCCATGACTACTGGGCCTGGTATCAGCGGGGGAGGGCTCTGGACGACCTCCAGCGGACAGAAGAGGCTCTGGCCAGTTTTGACAAAGCTCTCGATATCAGACCCGATGACTACTGGGCTTGGTATCGCCGGGGCAATACTCTTGATCGCGTCAACCGCTATGAAGAGGCCGCCCGGAGTTACCAGCGAGCCGTAGAGGTGAAAGCCGACGACTTCTGGGGTTGGTATCGTCTCGGAGAAGCTAGGGAACATTTGGCTTGCTATAGTGAGGCAATATCTGCTTTCCACAAGGCCAGCCAAATCAAACCCGAAGCCCCAGAACCTCACTATCGTAAGGCTTGTTGTTATGCTAGTTTAGTGAATGGTGATGGTTTAGCTGACTCCACCCTGCGAGCGATTGAAAACTTGCACCATGCCATTAACCTCGATCCAGAAGCATATCGCCCCAAGGCTGCCATCTCTCCCAGGTTTGACTCCATTCGCCAAGACCAGCGGTTTCAGGCCCTGATGAATCCCCACCGCGATTAACTTTTGCGATTCAAGTTATATCACTAAAGTAATTTAGTAATTAGTGCGAACTTTAGTGATATTAAAATATATAGCAGTAGCCAACCCAGTTAAGACAATTAGTGTGAAGCGCCAGGAGTGTAGAAGTCCTCTACCCGGGCTTGCTGGTAGCGGGCTCCTACACCCGCATTCACTCGATGTCCTAATTTTTCTGGCTACTGCTATAATTTTTCCGAACCGAACCAAACCGGTTCGGAAAACAAACCTACGGAATCACTTGTCAAAAACCATCAATAGAGAGTAGAGTTTAGATCAAGTCCTTTCTAGCTTCGTTTAGGTAATTTCGGAGCAACCACACTTTGATTGTCTCTACCATCGGGGTAATCCAAGTGGCGCCAGTTATTCATAAATGAAGCTAGAGGACTTGATAAACACTCATACCGGGTTATCCCGGCAAAATGACAATGACAAATTTTAAAAACTTAGAAAAAAAGATGGCCGAAGATGAAAAATACCTTCCCTTAGAAGATACCAGCGCTTATAAACAGGCGATAAGAAGATTCCCATTCACTGAGATGTTTTATCGAAGTATAAAGTTCCTTAAACGTCTGTTTTGATAGGATTGATTGATTAATCCTTGAGCCCCGTGGCTTAACCCAATCACCCCCTTTGACTATCAATGGGGGTGATTTTTGCTTTTGTTTTAGCAGCCAACTGTAATTGCCCCTCATTAAATCGCTTTTAATGGGGGTATTTGTGTTTTTAGGTATCCTAGCTCGTTTACAAATATAGCAGTAGCCAGATAGATGAGGACATCCAGAAAGTAGGGTGGGCATTGCCAAAAGTCAACTACCTATGAAGCGGTGATGAGGTTCGGCACTGGGTGGGCAGACTGTTTTAATAGCCTTGGCTACTGCTATATTTCAACACCCCAAGGCAGGTTTCTCAGCTTTTCTACTCCTTGCCTTCATCCCCCTTCACAGGTGAGCGATCGCCCACAGCACCAGTGGCAAAGTCACAAAAGCCAGCAGGGTTGATATTACCACCGCCTGCGCCGTGCGATCCGCATCGCCGCCGAATTCATTCACCATCAAAAAAGAATTAATCGCACAAGGCATGGCACTTTGCAAAACCAGCACTTGCAAATCCAGGCCCGACATCCCCATGCCTTTACCCACTACCAACGCCATCAGCGCCCCTCCCACCAGGCGCAACAGACTCGCACCAAACTCGTAACGTCCCGGCTCAAAACGTTTGCTAGCAATTTGGACACCCAATACCAACAGAGCCAGGGGAATCGTCCCTTCACCAAGCAACTGCAAACCCCGATCGAGTTTCAGCGGTAACTCGATTTGAGAAAAGCGCAAGCCCAAACCCAGCAACACCGCCCAAATGAGGGGCAGTCGCAGGGTAAAAGCCAATCCCCGACGCCAACCACCCCCATTCAGAAACGCCGGGACCGTAATCACCGATAAAATACTGTGGCAAACCATATACACCACGGCGCGGTCCAAACCGGGGGCTCCCAAGGCAAACAAATTCACCGGTAGTCCCATATTGCCAGCATTGGGCAGGACACTGGTAGTGACTAAACTTTTTTGCAACGGGATTGCTAAACCCAGTTGGCGTCCCCACCACCAGGCAACCAAGCCAATGGCAAAGTAGGTGAGAGTGCAACCCAAGACGATCGCCGCCGCACTCTGGGCACTCAGGGTAGTGCGGTAGAGACTGTCCGCCACCATCGCCGGAAATAAAACATAAAGGGCGAGGCGAGACAGAGTGGGGAGATGGAGTTCTAGAGTTTTGGCGGCGATAAAGCCAATCAGGACGATCGACCCTACGGGAAACACCGCAGATAAAATCGCAATCATAGGTAGAATTTTACTGGTTTTTCACGGGATTGTCAGCAGCCAGAACCCCAGGAATGGTTGTCAGCCTAGTTCCCTGACGCTACAATTATCTAAGATCCCAGCAAAATGCGCGGTGCCGCAAATTACAGAATTTACCCGGAAATCTCCTGGCTGAAAATGTAATTTATAATTTGTCATTCGTCATTTGTCCTTTGTCACTTGTCATTTGTTTTTTGTCAAATGACCAATGATCAATGACCAATCACTGGAATTAGGATTTAGATCAAGGAGTTGACATGTCAAATATGATTGCAGCCGTCGTTAACTGCGACGAAAAAAACGACCTGCGTCAGTTGATTGTCGAATTAAAAACTGAAAGCAAGCGCTATTTGCTAAAAAACGACATTACCAAGGCGTTTGGGTTGTACTGCAAACGCCACAACAAGCCATCTTATTTTCACAATTCTTCTGGTCTGGGGCAACTCATCTATTATACCCAGGAAATTATTTTGGAAGCTGAGAGCATTTGTATCATCATCCGTCCCAAAATTGCCGGAGAAGAAATTTATCGGATTTTAGAAGATTTGCAAGTAGAGCAGTTGACGGTGCAGGAACTACTAGACTTGCGCGATCGCTTAGTCAACCACTACCGTCCCCAAGAAGGAGACGTCCTAGAACTGGACTTCGGTCCCTTTTACGACTACTCCCCCACCATCCGCGACCCCAAAAACATCGGCAAAGGAGTTCAATTCCTCAGCCGCTACCTATCGAGCAAACTATTTGCATCTTCCCAAGAGTGGTTAGAATCCCTCTATCACTTCCTCAGCTTACACCGCTACAATGGGATGCAGCTCCTGATTAATCAGCGGATTAAAAGCCAGAAGCAGCTCTCAGAAAAAGTCAAGCAAGCTATAGAATTTGTCAGCGGTCGTCCCGCCGCTGAACCCTACGAAGAATTCCGCTTTCGCCTGCAGGAGTTAGGTTTTGAACCGGGTTGGGGCAACACCGCCACCCGCGTGCGGGAAACCCTAGAAATCCTCGACGCCTTGATTGATTCCCCCGACCACCAAACCCTGGAAAATTTCACCTCACGAATCCCGATGATTTTCCGCATCGTCCTGGTATCCGTTCACGGGTGGTTTGGTCAAGAAGGCGTCCTTGGTCGTCCCGACACGGGGGGTCAAGTGGTGTATGTCCTCGACCAAGCACGCAGTTTAGAAAAACGACTGCAAGAAGAATTCCAAGAGCAGGGTTTAGATGTGTTGGGGGTGCATCCCAAAGTAATTATCCTCACCCGCCTGATTCCGAACAGCGAAGGCACCCGGTGCAACGATCGCCTAGAAAAAATCCACGGCACTGACAACGGCTGGATTTTACGAGTTCCCTTCCGGGAATTCAACCCCCGCGTCACCCAAAATTGGATTTCCCGGTTTGAGATTTGGCCATACCTAGAAACCTATGTCCTCGACGCCGAAAAAGAACTCCTCGCCGAATTCCAAGGGTCTCCCGATTTAATTGTCGGTAACTACTCCGATGGCAATTTAGTCGCCTTCCTCCTGGCTCGCCGCCTGAAAGTCACCCAGTGCAACATCGCCCACGCCCTAGAAAAATCCAAATATCTGTTTAGCAACCTCTATTGGCAAGACCTGGAGCCGCAATATCACTTCTCCTTACAGTTCACTGCTGACTTAATTGCCATGAATGCGGCCAATTTCATTATCAGCAGCACTTATCAAGAAATTGCTGGCACCACAGAAAGCGTGGGGCAATATGAGTCATACAAAAAATTCACCATGCCCGACTTGTATCACGTGGTGAATGGCATTGAGCTGTTTTCACCGAAATTTAACGTGGTGCCTCCGGGAGTGAATGAGGCGGTATATTTCCCCTACACCCGGACAGAAGACCGCGTACAGGGCAACCGGGAACGCTTGGAAGAACTGCTGTTGACTCTAGATGACCCGAGTCAGGTGTTTGGGAACTTAGACGACCCCAATAAGCGGGTGATATTTTCGATGGCGCGACTCGATCGCATCAAAAATCTCACCGGTTTGGCCGAATGCTTCGGCAAGAGTGAGGCGCTACAAGAACGGTGTAACTTGATTCTAGTCGCCGGGAAACTGCGTACAGAGGAATCTACCGACGCCGAAGAAATTGCCGAAATCGAAAAACTCTATCGCATTATCGACCAGTATCAGCTCTACGGCAAAATTCGCTGGCTAGGGGTGCGCCTCTCCAAAGCTGACTCCGGGGAAATCTACCGCGTCATCGCCGATCGAGAAGGCATTTTCGTGCAACCCGCCTTATTTGAAGCCTTCGGTCTGACCATTCTCGAAGCGATGATTTCCGGCTTACCCACCTTTGGCACCCAGTTCGGCGGTCCGTTAGAAATCATTCAAGATAAATTCAACGGTTTTTATATCAACCCCACCGACGAGGAAGGAACCGCTAAGAAAATTCTCGATTTTCTTGCCCAGTGTGACGCCTATCCCCACTACTGGCAAGAAATATCCCAGCGGGGTATCGAGCGGGTTTACAGCACCTACACCTGGAAGATTCACACCAGCCGGTTGCTATCCCTGGCGAAAACCTATGGCTTCTGGAACTACACCTCTAAAGAAAACCGAGAAGATTTACTGCGCTATCTTGAGGCTCTGTTCTATCTGATTTTCAAGCCTCGGGCTCAATCTCTGTTAAATCAACATATGCAGTAGATACACCATCAAGCTGTAGAGAACCAAAGGGGCGGGAACTCATAGTTTTTTCTTTCCGAAGAAAGACAATTGAAGAACCCGCCCCTATACAGTGCGAGAAGCTGCCGACTCAGACTTTTGGGCTTTTTCGGCTTCATTAAGTTTTCGGTTGAGTTCCCGCGTGCGGCGTGATAGGAGGCGGATGATGTTGATGGCGATACCGGGAGTCTCATCGATCGCGTCGTAGAGTTGCTGCTGCGTCAACACCAAGCACTCGCAGGAATCCAGGGTAGTCACCGAAGCCGATCGCGGTTCGGCGTCGAACAGGCTCATTTCCCCAAAGCAAGCACCCTGGTCCAGTTGAGCCAAATCGCGGTTGCCAATGTGAACTCGCACCCGACCGGAAACGACAATATAGAGCGATCGCCCCTCCTGTCCCTCCGTAAAAATCGTGTAATCACGAGGAAAAGACAGTTCATCCATCACAGAGGCGAGTCTGACGAGAAAATCATCTCGTAATTCTTTAAAAATCGGGACGCCTCTCACGAACAGGAGGCGTTCGACGCTGGTAAGCATTTATCTTACACCCTTGTCTTGATCTGTTTGGGGAGGTGTAGGGGTTTGGCTACCAAACCCCTACAGAAGGTTTCTGGCCGATTTTTCCCACAGGGTAAGTTTCTCGTTGCCGCCGAGACCGGGGTTTTCACCCCAGAGTCTAAACCCCGGTAACAACCCCCGGTTTCTGTCCCGGACTTGTGCCTTGCTAGGGAAGGTGCTGTCTGGGAAACCAGATTCACACTACCGTCAGGATAACTGAAAAGTGGTCATTGACAAAGGACTTTTGGTCAATTAGCCTCAAATCCAGCGATGCCGGGATAATTGCTTAAAGAGCTATCTTTAATCGCAGTAGCCGATCGGGCAGGAGTCGAATCGCTCACCCCCAACTGCTCCATCATCTGTCGCACCTGCGCCGCCACCAACCGGTCCGGGTCATTCTTCATCATCGGCAGCAGTTCCGTCAAAGCCCGAGGCGAAGCCACCTTCAGGTAAGCCAAAACAGCTTCGCGCACAAAACCCTTGGGATGGCGCAGACAAGCCAGGATTTGGTCAGCCGTCAGACTCCACCGTGCCGATCGTGCCAAGTGGAAACAGCAAGCCAAAGGCCAGTCAGACAGGAAATGGCGCAATTCCAACAAGTGGCGCACCCGTCGCTGGGGTGTCATCCCTTCAATATGGCAAATTTCCGACAAACTTTGTAGTTTTTCCTCATCTGATTGGCGATCGAGTACCGCTAGTAGCACCCGCTTGCTCGGAATATCCAAAGTATTGTCCAAAATTTCCAACCCTCGCGCCATATTCGTCCGCTGACCAGACTGGAGATTAAAAGTTGCCGCCTGAATTCGCTCGATCGGGTAGAGAAACTTCATCAGCAGAAACAACCGATCCGTCCCATCCAACAGCAAATCAGACATGGCACTACGCAACATATTCGCCTCTGGAAAAGACACCTGTGGGTCCGCCAAATCCACCAGAGCCGCATATATCTGACCCATAAACATCAGCTCTTGCTCAATCAACTCCTCAACGCCGCTGCGACCCAGCACATCCAAAACCCTCTCGATACCAGCTTCCTGGGGAATTTTCAGCAACACCCGCAAAATATTGCGGCGCGTCGTCCCCCAAGCCGTCATCAGTCGCACCACCAACACATCGATTGCCTCCGGGGTGGACATCTCCCCCAAAGCACTCCAAGCGTGCATCCGCACCAAATCCGGTTTGTGGATATCTTCCGCCAAAGCCACAACCCTGGATAGCACCTCATTCCCCAAGCGCACTAGAGAAGCTCTCGCCGCCTCTCGGGTGGACTTATAGTAAAGACCGCGCAACAAAGACGGGTAATACTCCTCCAAATGAGTCGAAGAAATCACCTCCAGCAAAGCGCAGCGCACCCGCAAAGACTCATCCTGCAGCAAATTGGGGATGTACAATCGCAAACCCTGTAAATAGTCCGCTTCCCCCAGGGCCCGACACCCCATCACCCGTTCCCATTCCTGTTTATGGGTCACCATCCGCCGCAGAGTATTAGTCGCCTCAGCTTTCTGCTCCCGGTTGCCCCGGCGCAAAATCAAAGCCGCCGCCGTACCCCGCACCACCGGATCAACTTCCGGCTGTAGGTAAGGCCGTAACTGCTCAATTTCTTGCTCCGGCTCCACCATCCAAATGTAGCGCAGGGCTAAAGCCATTACCTCTGGATTAGATGTTTGATTCACCAAACTTCTGACTTGGTTTACATAAGCCTTAACTGGATGTTGCACCATAATTTCCAGACTCTGGCGCTGTAGTGCTGGGGACAATTCCATGAGCAGGGGCGCCAATTCTTCGCTCACGTTGGCTTTGTCAATCTGGGCGAGCAGTTCTATGCAAGAGCGCTTATCGTCCTCTTTGCCCGGTTGCTGTAAAGTTTCTACTACCGTCCGCTTGAAAGTTTTGATATCCACATCAGAAACTCCCAACCGTCCGCTTTCGGCACTGGATACTAACAACCGCACATATTGAGAGCGGATAATGTTAATCACCACCAGCCACATGAGCGCCATAACTAAGATTAAGCATAGAAACAGCCAATCTTGGAGTTCCTGGATTTTTGCCTCTGGTGCTTCAGGTAATGCCCAGCGACACACCCAAATAATCCCCACCATCGCTAGGCCAGTAACCCCATTACACAAAGGTTTCAGCACCCCACCGATGAGAGACTGTAGGCTGTTGCGGTTGGCGTCTGGCAGAGGTTGGAATAGTACCGGTCCGGTGGCTTCCGATAGGGTGTAGTGAAATAATTCGTCCCAAAATTTCAGGGCAACAATGCCTGCAAAAAAGGCATATTTCGTCTCGGAAAAGCTGTTGAGGGAAAATATGGCCAAACCGATAATCAGCATTCCCACCCCCCCAATACCCATTGGTAAAAAGGTGGCGGAGGCAAAAACCCCGAATCTTTCAATGAGGCGGCTGGCGGCAAACCACTGGAGTAAGACTTCGCAGATGCCTAAAACGCCGTTGAAGACACCGATAAAGCTGGCAATGTTTTCCCCTGACAGGTTTTGGCTTTCTAGGGCGCTCAGAAATTGAAAGTCAATCAGGAGATAAAGGATGGGGGAGAGGAGGAAGAAGGCAATTAGGGGCACTACGTAGCTGCGCTGTTGTCCTTGCAGGCGTTTGTTGATGAAGCGAGCTTCTTCGTCTTCGCCGAATTCCGATCGGGAGTCGGGAAATGCCTGTTTGTAGCGCTCGCTGAGATAATATAGCAGCCCTGCGCCTACGCTAAACATGACGGCGGCGGCGATCGTCACGTTGGCTAAGCCGAACAAATCGAGCAAAAATGGTAGAGAAAAACCGCTCACCACGTCCGCCAGCAGGATCCCGCTGCTGATGATGGGGTAAGTGCGCTTGATTTCGCGAATGTTGAAGAGCTGGTTAGCCGCGATCGCCGTGTTCAAGTCGTTGAGAATGTAGATGCTTTCTACCCACAGCCGCAGGATAAACACCGTGACGCCGTAGAGAAATATGGCTTGGTTTTCCAGTCCGAATCTAAACAACACCAAAGGTGTGGGGATGAGAATCGCGATCGCCACGATCGTCCGCCGCAGGGACATAATTTTTTGCAGCCACGAGTACAAAAATCCCAACGCCGAACCCAACACCGCACCTGCGATGTAGATCCACGGTAGCGATGCTGCCCCATATTCCCCTAAAAGCAGACCCACCGCCGAAGCCTCTAGCCACAGCAACCCCACAGAAGTTGCCGTGTAAAATGCGAACATCAGCCCCGTCCGCCCCGCTTCATCTGGCCTCAAGTTCAGCCATTGCAGTATCTTCAGCACCCAGCCACTTTTTGCCAATTGCCTATCTTTCAGTTCCATGCAGCCTTGATTTCCCCAATTGCATCAATTTTTCCTGATTGACCCCTGACAATGCGCTTGTAATTCCGCCGCTCCGGAGCGGGATCAAGGCACTTGCTTGTTCCTACAAGCTCGTTGCCCCAACGTCACCAACATCAAATCAGAGCATCTGCTCTCAGTAAAAGTAAAATTCAACTAATTTTTAATCAGCGCGCCACTGTTTCCTAATCAAATCCAGGAACCGGTTGGCAGTGATGTTGTTCTGCCACTCTTTTCCTCCCCCATTGAATTGTTTAATTTTTCATCCAAATATGTTCTGCCCTGCATCTTCAGAATTAACCTGGTCGCCTCTACAGCTTGTTCAAACACTGACTTAGCACACCCCGGTTTCGCCCCATCACCCTAAATCTGGATCCCAGAGGGGGAGAGGGACTTTGAATATGTACCACATTTTTTCAGAACAGGCTGTAAGTTAGAATATATTAGTTAATGGCTTGAATCAACATCTGAATCCACGCATTTTGGGTATTTTTTTTAATTGTCATGGTAGGGGAGATTCGCTAATCTCCCCTACATACGAAAAAACTCCCTGTGTTTGGGAGGATACTACCCAAGAAAATTAGATCAGTATAGCCCACCAGTCCCCCAAACATCCTATCACCATTAGTCCGTAACCCCACCCCCGAGATGGTAGGGGGGAGAAAGCGAATCGCCCCTACCACAGGACATCGCGAATCGCCCCTACCACAGGACATCGCGAATCGCCCCTACCACAGGACATCGCGAATCGCCCCTACCAGATTCGCTTTCTCGCCCCTACCAAAGGACTAATGACTAAAGACCAAGGAGCAAGGACAAATGATCAATGACCAAGGACAAAGAACAAACTAACTCTTTTTCGGAGACAGCAACATCATCATTGTCCGCCCCTCCTTTTTCGGAGCTTGCTGCACTTCTCCAAGTTCTTGCAGGTCGGTTGCCATCCGCTTCAGGAGGGTTTCTGCCAAATCACTGTGCTGAATTTCTCGCCCTCGGAACATGATGGTTGCTTTCACTTTGTCCCCAGCTTTCAGAAAGCGTTCAGCTTGAGAAAGACGCACCTGATAGTCGTGGTCTTCAATTTTGTAGCGCATTTTGACTTCTTTCACTTCAGACGTGTGCTGCTTTTTCTTGGCCTCACGCGCTTTTTTCTCTTGCTCGAACTTGTACTTGCCGTAATCAACGACGCGACAAACTGGTGGGTCGGCTTTATCGCTGACTAACACCAAGTCCAAATCTCGTTCCCGTGCTATTTGCAGGGCTTCTGAGGGAGCCATGATTCCCAGTTGCGCTCCCTCCGTGTCGATGACCCGAACTTTAGGAAAGCGAATTCTTTCGTTTATTTGTGGTAAATCTCGAGTGCGTTTTTTGTTGTCAATCACAGGCGTTAAATATGATGCAAGTGGTTTGTTAACAGGTTATATTTGGGGGACGACGGGCTGGGGCGCCCCACTGGGCGGCGAAGCACTGTTAGCACCGCAAGGGATGCTGACGCGAACCGTTAGTCCAAGCGAAGCGTCGCCTTCAGGCGTTTAGACCGGCGATCGGGACTTGTCCTGAATGCGATCGCGTCCTTGTAAGCACTCCGAGAGTGCGGACCAATTAACCTCCCCCGGACATCGCCGAATCCTTATCCCATAATACATTGTTAACTCATGTGCTGGTTTTCTCCCCTTGACCTGGTGGAAAAAGCACGCCTGGGGAAGATTCCCGCAATATAGGCGCTTGTTTCCAGGTATTTGTACCCAATAAAACTGCCGACAGCCCGAATATGATTTCGATACTTTGCCGCCAGCTTTTTGGAGGTGAGGAGGCTGGATTCTTCCAGAATGCCAACTCGGGCAGGGAACTTGGGAGCTTCGCCTCTCTGCTCAAGGCAGATGCTATTTTACATGGATCCGGCAGGAGATTCTGGTGAGTTTTCCTGTATCCTGGTCAACCCTCTGGTTAGCCCAAGCCTTCGGAATTTTGGTCTGTCCCGGATAATTAGAGCTAATTTATATCAATTACATACTATACCATAAGTAAGTCAAATGGTTTATCCTAGATAGCCGATATTTAACCGCGTCACCTCCGGGTTGGGGAAAATATCCTGATGGGTTGCTGTTTTAGTCGTTTGACGAGTACAAATAACCCAATAGCAATATCTATCAAACCTGAAGGGCGATCGCCTGTGTCTAACTTTTCTGCTTCTTATCCTGGAAATTGGCTGACTACTGACGAACCCTACCCCCCTCTGGATGGGGCGATCGGGGGACAGTCGGAGCTATTGTCACACCTTCGAGATGCCCCCCATCACCCCCTAGGCCAAGGCGAGGGAAACAATCCCCAAATACCGCGCATTGGTCTTTTTGACAGCGGTTTGGGGGGGCTGACTGTTTTGAGAGAAATCTACCGACAACTACCAGACGAATCTATCCTTTACTTTGGAGACACCGCTAGGCTCCCTTATGGCAACCGCACCCCAGGGGAAATCGTGCAGTTTATGCGCGAGATTTTGGGCTGGATGGTGCCCCAGGGAATCAAAATGGCGATCGTTGCCTGCAACACCAGTTCGGCTTTAGCTCTAGAAACTGTCAGGTCTGAGTTTAACATCCCGATTCTGGGACTGATTCTGCCCGGAGCCCGAGCCGCCGTGGAACAAGGACGACGGATCGGCGTCATCGCCACCCCAGCCACAGCGGCGAGCAATGCTTACCGTCGCGCCATCCAAGAAATCGAGCCCGCCACATTAGTCTGGCAAGTAGGTTGCCCCGAGTTCGTCCCTCTCATTGAGGCCGATCGGATCAGCGACCCCTACACTACCGAAGTCGCCCGCGAGTATCTCGCCCCCCTGCTGATGCAGCAGATAGACACCCTGATCTACGGTTGCACCCACTACCCTTTCTTAGAACCGGTAATTAAAGAGATTTTGCCTCCTGAAGTCAGACTGGTGGATCCGGCTGCCCACGTCGTGGCTGCTGCTGTCAAAGAGCTGGAATTTGCCGGGATCCGGGAGACTCGCCCCCCCCTCGCCACCCGGTTCTGCGTTAGTGGCTCCCCAGAAGAATTTGCCCGCCGAGCCTTTACCTGGCTAGGATTTACCCCTACGGTTGAACAGGTAGAATTAGGCACCGCAGAAGAGTTGCCAGAGGCCAAAGAACCTGCCAGCTAAAATTGTGCATCGGCCTACACACAAAAAGGAGGGGCTACCGGTTGGTAGCCCCTCCTGGGTTTTTACTGGTTCTGTGCCTCATCCCTTACGCCGTTCAGCGACGCTTCGCTTTCCCTGACGGTTTACGCGCTTCATCGCCGGGATTGGGGTATTTACGATCGCGAGCGGGAACCCCTAGTGTTTCGGCCAGCGAAGCTCAACAACAAATAAATAGTTAGCAAATAAGCAGTTGCCAGGATTGGAATCAGCAGAGGCATATCTAAGTAAGTCATAGTACGGCCAGAGTGGAGTTGCGTTGGGACAGAGGAAAATTTTTCAGGGGAAGGTAGAAACCGGCGGCTCGGCTTACCGGAGGGTAGAAACCAGGTTTCTCAGAAGATGTCTAGTTTTAGCTGGCAGCTGCTTCTTTGAGCAACCGGAAATCCGGGTATTACCTTGTTTGGGGCTGAATCTGGCTCTTAGCACCCTCATTCGCGCCCTCTTTGGTAGGCTCTGACTCGGAGACATTCTGCGCAATTCCATCGCGATCAAGTGAGATTTGGCCGCAGATACCAACCGATCGGCACCTGATTCCCCAGAGTTTTCAGTGGCGCAACCGATTCAAACGATATGGTTGCAGCCACCAAAACATCCTGGAACAAGAGCCAACCACATAGACATCAGCGCCGCCGCCGAGTACGATCGGGCGCTCCCTGGTTGGTTTCAGTCATCGTGGCGATAAATTGTTTGACCCTTAGTAGTAAGCAACTGCCGCATAGAACCGATGTTTCCGCAACGGTAGCTTGGCGAGTAGTTGCTACTGCCAAATTGGCAAGACGCCACCAGCCTTATATTCTCAAGAGATATGTTATGGGGATGAGCCGCCTCATGTTCTAATTTGGCTCCCCCCACTCACCCCTAGAGCTAGGATTCATCAGCTCTCTCAACCAGGGAAAAATTTCCCTAGGATGCCTTTGGGGTCGCATTTTTTTGGGGGGGGCAAAGCAACCGCCCACAGTAGGCGTTTAAGATCCGCAATCTCACAGCAATGGGGAAACGCCCCAAGGCTGAAACATAGCGAGAACCGAGCCCCACCCAAGGTGAGGAAAGAAACCCAGTTTCTGATTCCCTCTGTGTGAAGTTTCCAGAGCCACTGCCGAGTAGGGACCTGGTTCAAACCCGCCTCTACGTTTCTGGACGGAGCAAATGGACTTGTGGGAGTCTCGATCGCAACGCCTAGAAAGTGGGTTCGGATATGTGTGGTCTTACTGACCCACAATCGGCCAAATCAGGAGTTGATCTAGGTGCCAAAGGAACCCGTACACTGTTTTGGCTGGCGATTTATGGAATTGTTTAAATTCTTATAAACTATGGTAACACAATATTTCGGGCTTTTTGCGCCTGGGAGCAAAAATACCTTAAAAATTCTCTGGCACCCAATTTCGCGCTTGTATGAGCCCACCGGGGGATAGATTTTGACAGCAAAACTGTCTTATCCGATGGCCTTAGCTTAGAATGTATGTAAAATTTTGTAAATTTAAGCCATCCTCCGCCGATCCATGACCTCAACCACTTCCATATTTTCTCCGGTTGAAGCCGACCTGCAGTTGCTAACCGAGAACCTCAAAAACCTTGTCGGGGCGCGTCACCCCATACTGTACGCCGCCGCCGACCATTTATTTGGCGCCGGGGGAAAGCGGATCAGACCAGCGATCGTCCTGTTGCTATCCCGGTCCACCATGCCCAACCAAGAGATTACCAAGCGCCACCAACGGTTAGCGGAAATCACAGAAATGATTCACACCGCCAGTTTAGTACATGACGATGTAGTGGATGAGTCAGATGTCCGACGGGGCGTGCCCACCGTTCATAAGCGCTTCGGCAATCGAGTCGCGGTCCTGGCGGGAGACTTCTTATTTGCCCAATCTTCCTGGTACTTAGCTTCCCTGGATAACCTGGAAGTCGTCAAACTGCTGTCAGAAGTGATTATGGACATGGCCGCCGGAGAGATTCAGCAGGGCATGAATCGCTTTGACACCAGCTTGTCCCTAGAGGCTTATCTAGAAAAGAGTTACTACAAGACAGCCTCCTTGATTGCCAATAGTGCCAAATCTGTAGGCATCCTCAGCGACCTATCTCCTGAAGTATCGGCTTCTTTGTATCAATATGGCCGCCAAATCGGTCTAGCCTTCCAAATTGTCGATGATATTTTCGACTTCACCGGTTCTACCGCTGCCCTAGGGAAGCCAGCCGGTTCTGACCTCAAAAGCGGGATCCTCACAGCACCAGTGTTGTTTGCCCTCGAAGAGGTGCCCTATTTGGAAACTTTGATTGAGCGGGAGTTTGCCCAAGAGGGAGATTTGGAGCAGGCTCTGGCTCTGATTGCTGGCAGTTCTGGAATCGATCGCTCTCGCGCCCTCGCCGCAGACTTGGCGAGTCTTGCCGTGACACATTTGGATGTCCTCGATCCATCTCCAGAGCATCAAGCTCTGGTTGATCTGGCAGATTATGCCCTCAGCCGCCTGTACTGACAGGAGGACGGGGAGACGCGGTTCGGCTTCGCCCTTCGACTTCGCTCAGGGCAAGCTCACCGACCGGGGAGACGGGGAGACGGGGAGACGGGGGGACCAGAACAACTGCAGCAAAAACACCCC
>DVDU01000197.1 GCA_015296065.1 Oscillatoriaceae cyanobacterium M33_DOE_052
GGAACTTACCCGACAAGGAATTTCGCTACCTTAGGACCGTTATAGTTACGGCCGCCGTTCACCGGGGCTTCAATTCGGAGCTTGCACCCCTCCTCTTAACCTTCCGGCACTGGGCAGGCGTCAGCCCGTATACGTCCGCTTACGCGTTGGCACAGACCTGTGTTTTTGTTAAACAGTCGATAGAGCCATTTCTCTGCGACCCCAACCAGCTCCATAAGTTCTCACTTCACCGGCCAGGGCGATCCTTCTCCCGAAGTTACGGATCTATTTTGCCTAGTTCCTTAACGAGAGTTTCCCCGATCGCCTCGGTATTTTCTACCCGTCTACCTGTGTCGGTTTGCGGTACGGTCGCCACACTTCTTCGCTTAGAGGCTTTTCTTGTCAGTGGGGGCTTAACCACTTCTGGCCTTACGGCCCGCTTACAACCGCTCAAGCTCCCCTCGCGGATTTCCCTACGAGGCTCATCACCCTACCGGTTCAGCACCGGGACGTCCATCACCCGGCTGGTCTACCCTCCTGCGTCCCCCCATCGCTCCATGCGGCGGTACAGGATTATTAACCTGTTGTCCATCGCCTACGCATTCCTGCCTCGGCTTAGGCCCGACTAACCCGACGCGGATTAACCTTCCGTCGGAAACCTTAGACATACGGCGAACATGGTTCTCACATGTTTTTCGCTACTCATGCCGACATTCGCACTTGTGCAGGCCGCAAGCTGTCCTTCCGGTCAGCACTGTTTTCTTGTCTCCTGCACAACGCTCCCCTACCA
The DNA here is from genome assembly GCA_015296065.1 of Oscillatoriaceae cyanobacterium M33_DOE_052. Lineage (GTDB taxonomy): Bacteria > Cyanobacteriota > Cyanobacteriia > Cyanobacteriales > Laspinemataceae > Koinonema. The sequence continues at coordinate 770 of DVDU01000197.1, forward strand.
CTCCGTAGTAGGTAGTAGGCAGTAGGTAGTAAGGGCTTTTTCTCCCTACTACCTACTCCATACTACCTACTACCGAATTCGTAGCTTCGGTGGATGACTTGAGCCCCGTTATATTTTCGGCGCAAGACCACTAGGCCAGTGAGCTATTACGCACTCTTTAAAGGGTGGCTGCTTCTAAGCCAACCTCCTGGATGTCTCAGTAGTCTCACATCCTTTCCCACTTAGTCATCACTTGGGGACCTTAGCTGACGATCTGGGCTCTTTCCCTCTCGACGACGGATCTCATCATTCGCCGTCCGACTCCCGTGCTCTCAAATCTCGGCATTCGCAGTTTGGTTTGGTTTGGTAAGTCAGAGACCCCCTAGCCAATCCAGTGCTCTACCTCCGAGATTAAACACACGAGGCTAGCCCTAAAGCTATTTCGGGGAGAACAAGCTATCTCCGAGTTCGTTTGGCATTTCACCCCTAACCACAGTTCATCGGAACACTTTACAACGTATACCCGTTCGGTCCTCCACGAGACATTACTCTCGCTTCAACCTGACCATGGTTAGCTCACCCGGTTTCGTGTCTACTCCCTGCGACTATCCGCCCTATTCAGACTCGCTTTCGCTACGGCTCCGGCTGTCCCTGCCTTAACCTGGCCACAGAAAGTAACTCGTCGGCTCATTCTCCAAAAGGCACGCCGTCACCCCTTCCGACTTCCAAATCGGCATAGGGCTTCGACTGATTGTAGGTACACGGTTTCAGATTCTATTTCACTCCGCTCACCGCGGTTCTTTTCACCTTTCCCTCACGGTACTTGTTCACTATCGGTCGTCAAGAGTATTTAGCCTTGGGGAGTGGACTCCCCGGTTTCCCACAGGATTAGCGTGCCCCGTGGTACTCAGGATACCCGGCCCTCATCAGTTCGTTTTCGCGTACGGGACTGTCACCCTCTACGGTCTATCTTTCCAGTACAATTCCGCTAACAAACTCATAACTTTTGCCAGGTCCTACAACCCCACTGTACAAGTACAGCAGTTTGGGCTTTTCCGCGTTCGCTCGCCACTACTAGCAGAATGATCTCTTTTCCTCGGGCTACTTAGATGTTTCAGTTCGCCCGGTTCCCTTCCAATGGCCTATTTTATTCAGCCACGGATAGTTGAGGATTAGCTCAACTGGGTTTCCCCATTCGGACATCTCCGGCTATAACACCTGCTGACGGTTCCCCGGAGCTTTTCGCAGTCAACCACGTCCTTCGTCGGCTCTTGACGCCAAGGCATCCCCCGTGTACCCTTTGTAGCTTAATCACACGTGTTCGCTTTGGTTCATTGAACTACACTCGTTCTATTCAGTTTTTAACGTGCTACC
>DVDU01000177.1 GCA_015296065.1 Oscillatoriaceae cyanobacterium M33_DOE_052
ACTGAACATGCTACACACTTTCATGGTTGGGTCCTCCTTTGGGAGTGGGGTTAAACTTGTCTAAAGATTAACGCCCATCTTACCTTCAGGAGGACTCAACTTTCAAAACCTAATTTGGACAAGACTGATGGAAAACACTTAAAAATATTATTGTTTTACCTGGAGGAAAAATGGCCTATCTAAAACAGGCCCTAACCATTGCTACTTCGGACTCCGGAGGGGGAGCAGGCATCCAGGCCGATATCAAGGCCATTCAGGCCAACGGAGTCTTTGCCCTGTCCGTGCTGGTGGCCTTGACAGCCCAGAACACCAAGACGGTCACCCTGGTCCATCCCCTTCCCCGGGATATCATCGAAGCCCAGATTGATGCAGTTTTTGATGACTTTGAGATCGGTGGGGTCAAAACCGGGATGCTGTTTTCAGCAGACATTGTGAAATGGGTTTCTGCAAAATTACAGGCCTTGAAGGTTAAAAACCTGGTGGTGGACCCGGTGATGATCTCTAAGAGCGGATGCGAGCTATTAAAACCAGACGCCGTTGATCAGGTTAAAAATGATCTCTTTCCACTGGCGCGTATTGTCACCCCGAATATCCACGAGGCCCAAAGGCTGGCTGACATGACCATCAAGACCCTGGAAGACGCTAAAGAAGCCGCAAGGCGGATCCATAAACTGGGGCCTCCGAATGTCCTGGTCAAAGGGGGACACCTCTCTGAACAACCAGCCACAGATCTTCTATACGACGGCAAGACCTTCACCATTATTCCAGGAGAGTTTATTGACACCCCGAACACCCATGGTACCGGCTGTACTTATTCCGCAGCCATCGCTGCTCATTTGGCCCTGGGTAAAGACCTCATTGGAGCAGTCAGAGCGGCTAAAGCTTACATCACAGAGGCCATCCGCAATTCCCTGGCAATTGGTCACGGCCACGGCCCCACGAACCATTTTTATTTCCTGCCACCTGCATAGTCTGACCGGGTAAACATTTTTAAATAATATGTATTTCAATAAGTTATAAAATTTAAAGCCTAATCTTAACACTAATTTAACTACTAACTGTTAGTAGCAAATCAAGATGTCCGGTTTTTATAGCAAATGATCTGTCCGGTTTTTCTGTTGTCACCATTCCTGTCCATTTCTTCATGCGGCTTGTCCTTTAGACCGTGCTGCGGCATCGAATAGCTGACCTTGAGCGGTGTAGCGGCCTAAGGTATGAGGCCCATAGCCGATGCTGATTGTGCCATCCAGGTGTTCATAGACCTTGACTTTGCACTTGGCAAAACTGCAGCGCCAGGGGGAGGGAGCGATCTGAAGGCGCTGGTTTTTAAACTCCACACAGTTATCTGGTGAGACCCCGCGGTCATGAACCAGAGCGAAGATGCGATCCAGGTCATGTCCGGTATAAGGGACAAAGGCTGATCCCTCTCCCTCAGGTGGAACGGTCCAAGTCTGGTTGTGGCAAGAGATCCATTGTTTTTGCAGAAAGGCATTGGCCTGTGCAACGGTTTGAATGCCTGCCAGGCGCAGTTCTTGAGGGAGTCGGCCCTGCCAGGTTTCCCACAGTCGCTCCATTCGACCACGAGCCTGAGGAGATCCGGCTGGAATTAACTCGATGCCCAGCTGGCCTAAGGCCCGCTCAATCTGAGTAGGCCCTTGAGCCTGCTGGGGCCGATGAGGGCTTTGGCCTGTGCGGGTGGTGATAAAATGGCTGGCTCGATCCACATACAGGCTACAAAACACCCCGTGCTGTTGCACCACGGATTTGAGAGCGGCCATCATGGTTAGGGTACTTTCCTGGGGAACCAACTGGGCATAATACACCTGGCTGTTAGCATCATCCAAGACAACGATGAGGTCCTGGGTGCCTTCTAAACCCGGAATCCAGGCGTGGGTGCTGGCATCGGTATGAAGCAGCATGCCGGGAAGCGGTCGTCTGGGTCGGGCCTTGCGATGAGGCCCACGTCGAGACTGCTTGGCGACCAGCCCGGCTGTCTGTAAGGCGGCCTTCACCCAAGTGTAGGAAAGCTTCATGGCGTGCTCAGCCACTAACTTTTCATGAAAGTGCAACACATTAAAGTCGTAGTAGCGCTCCCGGTACAGGCTTAAGACCTGACGTACGGTTTGCAGAGGGACCCGTTTAGGAGAGGGTCTTTTCAAACGCCGATCAAACAGGCCATCATAGCCCTGCTGCTCATAGCGCACCTTCCAGCGCCGCATCTGCCGATCCGAGAGACTTAAAATCTCAGCGGCTTGGTACCATTTCAATCTTCCATCAATGGCTCTTAAGATCACTTCCTGTACCTTCATGGCCCGCTCCACTGCCGAGAAGGGATAATGGCTTGGCTGCATCCTGACTGTCCTCCTTTCCAGAAGACATCAGGATACAGGCAATACCCCCTCCCTGCCTAAGCGGACATTTCACTTGCTACAAGAGGCGGACATTTCATATGCTACCAACAAAATATAGACAGAATCCTTGACTTATATGTGAAAACCTGATATAGAATAACGCCGGGCGAGTAGATAACGATCCACCTTTCCTGATCAGTAGGCTAGTTCACACTGAAAAATAGCCGTGTTTTAAAAGGATCCGCTTATGTTGTCTGAAAGTCGACCCCGTTTGTTTTTGGATTCTTCACTCTCGAGGGCCTCTTCTGGATCTGCTCTTTCTTCAGGGTTCATTTCCACGTCCAGAGGTTGTTTAACTGGTATCCGCAATCCACTTCTTGGTGTTCCAGGCCATCACCGCCCAGGCCACATTGATCTGATCCCCGGCAAACCCCTTGTAGCGGCAGCGGTTCATCCGGTGATCGCTCTTCAAATGGCTGATAATGGGCTCTATGATCACTCGCTTCTTGAGCAACCGTTTAAACCAGGGCTGAGACTCTTGCGGACGTCGGTTTTTCCCCCGACTGGGCAGCGCCACCTTGGGGATTTGGGAAAGCAGGGGTGGTTCTTGACCCGCTTTGGGAGTAACCCCTCGATCTCCTACTATTGCTTCCGGAAGCTGTCCCAGGGCTTGTTGCCACTCCATCAGAGCCGGCTCCAACAGTTTGACATCCGAGAGATTGGCTGCAAACTCCTGGTGGGCAGGCACATAGCCTTTGCGATCTGCCACCAGCAGCACCTTGCTCCCATACTCATCGGGCCTGGATCGCTTGCCTTTACGAATGCACACCACCACCTGGGGTTCAAATGAGTAGGAAGACGGCTAAACAGTTCTTTCGAGACTTGGGAATCAAACAGCTTTTTGCCCGATATCAAACGCCTAAGGATAATGCCTGGATTGAATCCTGGTTTCGGATTCTGAAGCACGATTGTGGCTCAAGTTTAAGGATGACGTGAGTTTTGCCAAGTTGGAGACAATGATA
>DVDU01000308.1 GCA_015296065.1 Oscillatoriaceae cyanobacterium M33_DOE_052
TAGGGCAAACGCATTTTAAATCTTGAGGATTTTAAGCAGATAGCTCTCATTCAACGCTGCCTTTAGCCGCTTTCTCTTGATGCTTACTTTGGCCGTCTTCTCCTGCTTCAGGCAGATTCAATGCTGCTCGCCTGACCATTGCTAGGTTCTGAGGCCGCATTTCCTACTCTCACTCGTGAATCATCTTCTCGAAATACCACGTCCAATATCCAGTGACAGCTGTTTTCTATACCCCAAGCACTGCTGACTGCCTCTGCCTGCTTTCAGCAGTATCCGGCAAGCTGCTCAAGTAATAACGCAATTGCGGTGCTCGTCCGCTCCCTTGACTTCCCGCGTTGCTTCTCGTGGCCAACACCGACGGAAGTCTTTCCCTTCCTCTTTCCCATTCAAATGCTCGGCTACGATTGACTTGCCAATACTTGCCCGTTGGGATTCGGGCGTGCAACGCCCTCACAACTCCCGAACCCCGCCGCCCTCACAACTCCCGAACCCCTACGCCCTCACAACCCCTCACAACACCCTCACCCCTTCGTTCGACTTCGCATCAACTTCAGGCGGCGCAAGTGTGAGGTTGGTTGCTCCGAGCCCAAGCACTGAGGAGGAGAAATCGCCTCACGGGTGTGCTTTTTGGTTATGACTGCGGCGAAGAGTCTTGCCATCTATTGGCACAATTTCTCCCTCAGTGGCTTTAACGACCGCTCTCACCCAGTTGGTAAAGCATCGCTGAAATTGCGGAGGGTTTGAGCCGAGCAAACACACGATTGAATGTGTCGTGAGAAGGAAGGCATTGGGTAGTTCCAAAAACTGCCGCAACCAGTCCTCTTTCCCTTTGCCGAATTCCTCTACCTCGACGAAATTGTCAGCACCGCTCCTTACAGCACAGATAGCGATAACGACGATGTCAATGAGTTTGTGAAGGCGACATCGCTCGATACGTGGGTAAGGTCAAATCAGAGAAGTGTTCAATGATGGTTGAGGGTGTGAAAGTCGTTGCTCATCGTGGGATAGTCCTTTCCCAATGAAATCCAATTAGACTATCCACGCTTACCCACATCTGTAAAGCTATTCCTTGCTTTTCTTATAA
>DVDU01000044.1 GCA_015296065.1 Oscillatoriaceae cyanobacterium M33_DOE_052
CAAGTCCCTCAAGATGTATTTGAGAATCATGGAGAATGAATATTTAGTCATGCTTAAACTCCTCTTTTTTAATTTTCAGCTCTCATTATAACATAATTATGGCTATTTTTACCACTTTTTTATTGACATTCAACACTTTTGCCCTTGGAGATTTTCCGCCTCAGTAATGCCATCACTGTACAGCACCACCGTATCCCCTGGTAGTAACCGCACCTCCTTGTCACCCACAAATTGGGCAATCTCCCCATCTAAACCGATGGGAAACCCCAAATCGATGGTATCGATTAACTCTAACTCTCCCCCCTGACGCACTAAGATAACATATTCATGTTGGCCGCTCAGTCGCAATATCCCATCAGCGTAGTCTAGCAACACCAGAGTCAGGTTTTTATCGGAATTCATCCGCGCCACATTTTTGTAAATCATCCGGTTGAGAATCGCCAAAAACTGCACCGGTTCGGTGATATCGCTCTCCAGCAATGTCCTGACTGCGGCTTGGGTGGCTACGGTGAGCATTCCCGACTCTAAACCATGTCCGGTGACATCGCCGATCGCGATTTTCACCCGCCCATCTTTTTGCAGCACATCATAATAGTCTCCTCCCACTTCCGCCGCTGGTTCCATAAATCCCACAATCTCCAAACCGGGAATTTCTGCCAATTCCGCCTCCGTGGGTAACATCATCTGCTGTAACCGCCGCGTCACCTCCAACTCGGCACTCATCCGAATGTTTTCCGCTTTCAACATTTCATTCAAAGCCCGAATTTCTTGGTTAGCGGCGGCTAGTTCCGCCGTGCGTTCCCGGACTTTTTGCTCCACATTTCGATACAACATGGCGTTTTCAATGGAGATAGCCGCTTGGGCAGAGATAATGCTCACCACTTGCAGCCGATCGCGTGTAAATACCGCCGTGGCCATATTATGTTCCAGATACAGAATCCCCGTGAGTTGTCCTTGATTGAGGATGGGAGCGCATAACACCGATTTCGGCTGATTGGCGATGACATAAGCATCATTAGTAAAGATGCCATCGCCGGTGGCATCATCTAAAACCACATTTTCTTGAGTGCGCGCCACATAATTAACGATCGCGGCGGGCAAAAGCTGACTAGAGTCCAGAGGAATCGATTGTAAAACTTGCACATTCCCATCCACTTCTCCGGCAGCTTCTATCAGCAGCTCGCCATTTTGAGCCAAAATCAGGCAGCCCTTTTGCGCCCCCGCATTCTCGATAGCTAAGTCCAGCAATTTTGCCAGCAGCTTATCCAGCATAATTTCCCCAGAAATCGCTTGAGCCGCTTTCATCACCGTAGATAAATCCAGAGCCTTGGCATTGCGTCCCGTAGAAGTAATGGTAGTAGAGATGGGCGCCTCTTGTATGTCCTTACCCCCAAACTTTTTCTCGCGCAAATCGGGATAAAGTGCTTCCAAATCCTCCACTTTCCGAGTCGCTCCCCAAATTTGGTAGCCATAGTGAGCCTTTCTCAAATAGAGTTGGGCAAAATCCGGTTTACCTTTCTCCAGCCAGAATTTAGCCGCCAGTTCATTCGCCAAGGCTTCATTGTGGATAAACTCATTTTCGCCCGCCGCGAGGATGGCGCGATCGTACAGGTCGATCGCCGCCGCCAATTCACCAGAAATCCGCGCCATTTCCGCCGCCACCAACAGATATTTATGGGCGAAATTTTCCGGGCAGCTATCCGCCCAAATCTTCAGCCGCTGTTGGTGCGATTCCAATTTTTCCCAGTATGCCTGCTGTTGTTCTGGGGCAACTTCTGGATAAAGAGCCGCCAGAATCAGGGACGAGTGAAAAATATATTCCGAGCTTTGGAAATGCCCCAAAACAAAAGAAAGGTATTTTTCTGCCTTTAAGATACAATCAAAAGCTGGTTGCAGTGACCCGTAAAGATAGAGAATCTGCGCCTTAAAAATATTGTAAGTACAGAGCCAAGCAAAACTATTATGCTGCAGGCAGTTATCCAAATATTCCGTATCCTTCAGACCACCAACGCTAAAATCAAATTGGCTCGCCGTCCTCCCGGTTAAATTCCACAAGGCGATTTGAAAACCCAGCATCCCGTCCGTCGCCCATTGGTTTTTGTTCTTGTCGCTGAACTGGATAAAATTGGGAACCGTCGCCACCAGATATTCCAGATTTTTCCCCTGATAAAACAAGTAACGCAATTGATGCTCCAAGGCATATCCTGAATGGCGCAGCTCCCCAACTGCCAACCCCGCGTGATAGGAATCATTGAAAATCTCTTCAGCAAATTTAATATGTTTTACCCAGTGATTCAAGTGACCACCAAAAACCAAACAAGCACTGCACTTTTGAGTCAAATCGTGAAATTTTTCGCTCACCTTAACTGCCAGTTGGCCAAATTCATACCCAGCGCGATAATCCCCTAAAATCGACCCCTGGACAATCCCGTAAGTGACAAAACTCTTGGCTGACTCGGCGATATTGCCATATTGCAGAGCAATATTCGTGCCTTTCGCCACAATCACCGAGTACAGCTCTTGTTTGGCAAAATAGGCAGGGGGGTCGATATTCACCAATAATTGCACCGCCAGCCTTTGCTCTGGGATGGTGATTTCGGGCGCGTCGATGAGGCTGGCAATTTCCCGATCGCCTAAATTTTCTTTGCCTTTGGCGATTTCCATAGCCAAGGCTTCGTCAAAATTGCGATCGGGCAAATCAATCCCCAACAAAGCCAGCGCCTTTTGCCCAGTTTGAATCGCCTCTTCATAGCGAGCGCTCATGGTGTATTGGATGAGCAGCAGTTGGTAAATCTCCGCTTTCTCCAGATCCGACCTGACTTGTTGCAAAATCAGCTCGATTAAGGCTTCCGACTCGGCGAAATTTCCATTTAAATATTCTACCTCTGCCAGCTCTCTGTAGGTGGCCAAAGCCAGGTCATAATCCACCCGCCACAAATCCCCTCGCCAAGCAGCGATACCCGCTCTTAAATATGTGCGTGATGCTGCATATGCCGTGGCGTCCTTGGCTCTTTGACCCGCTTCTAAATTCAGCCGGACTAATTCTAACCTTTCCTGGTCATCGCCGATCAGCTCTTGGCCTAAATTCAGATGGTCTGTGACTTCAAAAATTCGCACCCCCAGGGAGCTTCTGGAGATGTTCTGCAACAGTAGCCGTCCAATTTGCCAGTGAACAGCCTTTTTTGCCTCTTCATCAATCAGAGCATAGGCGGCTTGCTGTACCCGATCGTGCAAAAATTTATAATCCTGAACCGTCAGCGGCGCCGTAATTGGGTCAGATCCGGGCGTCACCCCTAATTCCGACAGCGGTAACACCGGTCCAGCTTGAATCGCCGGAGCGATATCTTGAAACGTTTCTACCGGCGTTTTTTCATGGATAATCGCCAGCGTCCGCAAATCAAAATGATTGCCCACACAAGCGGCTAACCGTAACACTTGCTGCGTCGCTCCTGGTAATTTTTTCAGCTTCCCGACCATCAGCTCCACCACATTATCAGTGATATTCGTGGCCTCAATTTGTGCTAGATCCCACTGCCACTGTCGTGTCACAGCATCCCGAACTAGGAGTTTTTCCTGCGCCAGGGTTTTGAGAAACTGATTCACAAAAAATGGGTTGCCTTGGGTTTTGTCCAGCACCAATTTGGCCAGAGGTTTCACCGCCTCCACATCTCTATCCAAACTTTCCCCAATCAGTTGCGATATTTGTTTCCCATTCAATGGGGATAATGTAATATCGCTGACGATGACTCCCGCTTGCCGCAATTTCTCAATCGTGATGATAGTGGGATGGGTGGGGCTCACTTCATTATCTCGATAGGCACCGATGAGTAAGAGATAACCGATTTCCTCATCCTGCATCATCAATTCCATTAATTTCAGTGTCGCCGCATCTGCCCACTGTAAATCGTCTAGGAATATCACTAACGGATGCTCTTTTTGACAAAACACCCGGATAAAGTTTTGAAATCCTAAATTAAACCGGTTTTGCGCCTCTGCCGGTCCTAATTCTGGCACCGCTGGCTGGGGACCCACAATCAGTTCCACTTCGGGAATCACATCAATAATCACTTGCCCATTTTGGCCTAATGCTGCCCGGAGTTTTTGCCGCCACTGGCTCAATTCCGCCGCGCTTTCCGTGAGCAGTTGCCGGATTAATTCTGAAAAGGCGCTCACTACCGCCGAGTAGGGAATATTCCGCTGATATTGGTCAAACTTCCCGGAGATGAAATAGCCCCGCTGCCTCGTAATTGGTTTGTAAATTTCTTGGACTAAAGCTGATTTGCCAATCCCGGAATATCCCGACACCAGCATCATTTCTTTGGCGCCACCGCTCACCGCTTCAAAAGCCGCCAGCAAGGTGTCAATTTCCCGCTCTCTGCCATAGAGTTTTTGGGGGATTTGCAATTGTTCAGCACTATCATTCTGCCCCAGAGTGAATTCTGTTATCCCCCCTGTTTGCTGCCACTGAGATAAGCATTCTTCTAAATCCGCTTTAATTCCCCAAGCGCTTTGATACCGTTCCTCAGCGGTTTTTGCCAGCAACTTCATAATTATGTTTGACAAGGCTTTAGGGATTTCTCGCTCCGGCTCTAATCTGCTCCCTACCAGATGCGGTGGTACTGGCATTTTGGCAATATGACAATGTACCAGCTCCATTGGGTCTGTGGTGGCAAATGGTAGTTCTCCGGTGAGCAATTCATAAAATGTGGCGCCCAGAGAGTAAAAATCTGTGCGATAATCTAAACTCCGGTTCATTCTGCCTGTTTGCTCTGGGGAGATGTAGGCGAGGGTGCCTTCTAGCACATTAGGATTGCGAAATGTGGGATTTTCTGTGGTCAACTCGGTGGAAATCCCAAAATCGATGATTTTTACTTCCCCTGTGGCTCGGTTGACTACGATGTTTGACGGGTTGATGTCTTTGTGGACGATATTGGCCGCGTGAATTTGCGCCAAATTTTCGGCAATTTTGATGGCAATTTTGAAAAAATGGTCTAATTCAAATCCTGAAGCATCTATCCATTTTCTTAAAGATTCGCCGCCAAAATCTTCCAGAACCATCACGAGATTATTTTGCTGTTTGAGCAATCTGTAGGCTCTGGCTACTCCCCGGGTCTTCAAACGCTTATTTATTTCATATTCCTGCTTATATCGAGTAATTTCTGCTGGCGTGGGATAATCCTCCTTGAGAACTTTCAGGATTACGGGCAAATTTCCCTCGCCGAAGATAGCTTTATACACAAGTGAATTATCACTTTCATAAATTTGGCTGAGAATTTGGTATCCGGGAATGACGAGCATAATTTTGGGTAATTTTCAGAATTTGTTGGGAGTAAAAAAGTAATTGATTATGGGCTGTAGCTCCTTATAAAAGGATTGAGATAGTAGCGGTTTATACCAGGTAGTTCAATAAGTATCAGATAAGAGCTTTGGTTTTTTAATTCATTTGATTGTGTCTGGATTATGGAGTAGTATATCGGATAAATCAGCTTTTGTCAAGCGCAGCAATGAATCGGGGTGAGTTGCAATTTATCTGATTCAGAAATTAGTTGGATTGTTGGTCTCCTGGGGCAGAAAGTTGCTAATTTGCGGCTGATTTAGTATTCACGGAGTTTCGGGGCATTGAGGATAAGTGCAACTCTATTGTTTTCCGCAACAAGTCTATGTGAAAATGTGCGAGCAGTTTTTTGGGCCCTGCCAGAGCCGTTATGCTGGTTGCCCGTCTGCAAGATGCAGCCACCTGTGGGCGAAATCTGGAGGGTATCACCCACGATTTGCTACCAGCCTCTCAGCGCAGTTGAATGTGGGTGATGAGAAGACAAATACCCTAGCAGTGGTTTTCCTGTGGCGGCTTGGAGAAATACTGGGATGGCAAGGGCGGGTACTCCTCCAAAACCGAACTGAGGACTACAGCCGGAATGGGGCGGCAAAACCTGCTTGCCGAAGGCAACGCCTCCCTGACGGTTCGGGGCAACCAAATTGGGGCTTTTTGCTGCCCCTCTTTTGGTGCAAAGTATTGCTGCCGAGGCGAAGTGAGGATGGGGCGGGCAGAAATTCCGGTTTCTCCAGTGCGGTGGCGGAATATTGAAACGTTTATTTTCATCCCCTAGTATGGTTCTCTATTTGTGCCCTTTGCTTGTCCGCTATGTTGTTGCCATTAGGGTGAAAAACTTCTATATTAGGTCAGGTCGATCGTCAAAGCTGGGATTATCCCTTTTTCTTTTGCCCAGGGTGCCTCACTTATTTTTTATTATTTAAGTGAATTAAATTTCAGGTAGTTGTTTGATTCAAGAGTAAAGCCTGATTATAGCAAGGCTTGTTTGATGGCGCGTGAAGCCGATTGTCTATTCACATAGGTGAATAGACCAGCAATCAAAGCGTGATTTCCGTTGTTAATCCACACTTATGTTCTTCGTGAGAGGAGTGCAGGTAATGAAGCGAAAGCTATCCCCAATCAGTCAGCAAAAAAACTTGACCGCTATCGCCAAAATGCTATTTTTGGCAGTGATGACTGTCGTGGCAGTAGTGTTGCTGCAATGGCAACCGGAGCCGGTGGTGGCTCAGGATGACAATGGAGTGCAGATAGCTACCGGTAGTTCTTGGCAAGGTGCCTCGTTTCCAGTGGAAGATTTTCGCGGCTATTCATCTCCCTTCGGTTACCGCATCTCTCCTACGGGCCAAGCAACGCGAGAATTTCACTCGGGTTTGGATATCGCCGCACCGATGGGAAGCTTTATCCGCAACTGGTGGAGTGGCAAAGTGGTAGAGGTGGTGAATGACGATCGCTGTGGCGTGGGTTTGGTAGTTGAATCTGGCTACTGGGATCACATTTACTGCCATATGCTTGGTGATGTTAACAGCGCTTCTGGTCAAGATTACCTCATTGACCGAGAAGGGGGTGTTTTAATCCGCAATGGTCAGTATCTCCCCGCTGGTGCGCGCATCGGTCGGGTGGGGATGAGTGGTCGGGCTACTGGGCCGCACCTGCATTGGGGAATGCGCTATAACGGCGAATGGTACGACCCCGCGTTAGTGTTGCGCGCTATGTATGGAGAACAATCCCAGGTTTCTCAAAATTAGTCGATAGGGTATTCGGTTCGTAGTTGGGCTTTAGCCCTGAGTGGGTCTTTCCTTGAGGCGATAATTTAGCGCTCCATCGGTTCGTAGTTGGGCACCAGCCAGGAAGGAAGGGCTAAAGCCCAACTACAAACCTGTTTGTTTTATTTGGCGAGCTGTTTTTCTGGGAGGGCAACGTACTGGGATACTATTTTCCGGAATTCGTCACCATCTAAGGTTTCGCGTTCCAGGAGGATTTCTACAAGCCGATCGACTAAGGGGCGATTTTCCCGGATAATCTGACGGGCTTTTTCATAGCATTCAACGGCGATCGCCCGCACTTGCCGATCGATTTTGGTAGCCACATCCTCAGAGTATTCCGATCGTGGCATCCAGTCGCGCCCCAGAAACACCTCATTATTAGGAGTTTCCAAAGCCAGCGGACCTAGTTCAGACATCCCGTAACGAGTCACCATCTCCCGCGCCAACTTAGCCACCATTTGCAGATCACTACTGGCTCCCCTAGTCACTTCGGCGTCCCCGAATACCTCCTGCTCCGCCGCCCGACCCCCCAAAGCGATCGTAATTCGGTCCATGAGCCATGCACGGGTACAAAGACCGCTATCCACCATATCTTCATTAAAAGTTTGCTGGGCGAAACCGCCAATACCGCCGGAACGGGGGATAATCGTAACTTTGTTGAGTGGGTCAGAATTTTTGAGTACAGTCATCAGCAGCGCGTGACCCACTTCGTGGTAAGCCAATAATCGCTTTTTCTTGCTGTCCAGCAGGGGGTTGAGACTCAAACCGATGCTTACACGGTCGATCGCGTCTTCCACCTCCAATTGAGTAATCGCATCTTTGCGGCGGCGAGCCGTAAGTATCGCCGCCTCGTTGAGCATATTCGCCAAATCAGCACCAGAAAAACCCGGGGTGCGGCGGGCAATAGCTTCCAAAGACACCTCGGGCGAGAGCTTCTTATTGCGAGCATGAACCCGCAAAATCCCCAGCCGCCCATTGTAAGTGGGTAAGTCCACCACCACCTGGCGATCGAACCGCCCCGGACGCAACAAAGCCATATCCAGCACATCCGGGCGGTTAGTGGCAGCGATGATAATAATGCCACCGTTGCCCTCAAACCCGTCCATTTCCGTCAGCAGTTGATTCAGGGTTTGCTCCCGCTCATCATTACCGCCACCAATACCCGCACCCCGCTGCCGCCCCACGGCGTCAATTTCATCGATAAAGATGATACAAGGAGCGTTTTCTTTGGCTTTTTTAAACAAGTCGCGCACGCGGGAAGCACCCACGCCCACAAACATTTCCACAAATTCACTACCAGAGATGCTGAAAAATGGCACTCCTGCTTCCCCAGCGATCGCTTTCGCCAACAGGGTTTTCCCCGTCCCCGGGGAACCTACGAGCAACACCCCTTTAGGAATTTTCGCCCCCAAAGCCGTGAACCGCTCCGGCTTTTTCAGGAACGTTACCACCTCTTGCAGCTCTTCTTTGGCTTCTTCAATCCCAGCCACATCATCAAACATCACCCCGGTTTTGGCTTCCATCGAGAAGCGTGCCCGAGACTTGCCAAAATTCATCGCTTGGTTGCCCACCTGGGATGACCGCCGCAGCAGCATCACCAAACCGCCAATTAAAAAACCAATCAACAGCAAATTCGCCACCAGTCCCACGGCCCCTTTGTAATCCCCCGAGGACTGAAACTCTAGCTGGATTTGCTCGCGAGAATTGGTAGTATTCACTTCCCGAATTTTTTGCAACAGTTCCGGGTTACGTTCGAGCAGCACCACATCTTCATATTGATTAGCACCGGCTAGCTGCACTTTCGCCACCTGCTTGTTTGGGTCGATAATCACCCGTTTCACTTTGCGAGCTTCTATTTGGGTGAGCAACTCGCTATAACTCATCTGCTGGTTACTCTGACTCTGAGCCAAAGCTGGCGTTACCAGAGCCGGTCCGGCGGCCATTAGCCACCCACCGATCAGGTATGCCATCACCCGCCATTTGAGGTTTTGGGAGCTAGGTTTCACCTTTGGGGCTAGGGTATTGCGTTTCTGGGACATTGCTGGAATGATGCTCTTGATTGTAGGTATGGATGGCGCCTCTGGCATATGCCTGCTTGTCCAATGCCAAGGGCTCGATGTTTTTTGGGAACTTTTCATAACTGCCTTCGCCTATATCCTGCCCAACTGCCGGTGATCTGGTTAGATATTGCCACTCAAGGGGCAAACAACAATCGCGATCGCCCTGATTTCAGTTTATTTCAATTTTTCTGATTTTTCCGGTGGCCTCTCCCTTGTCTATGCCTCGGGGTCTGAAGTCTTGCTTCTCCATACCCTCCCTCCCCATCATGGTCTGGCGAAACCTTACCATATGGCCATCAGGAGAAAAGCGGCCACGGTCAAGGTCAGCACTTGCAGAGCGATGGTTTTCGCCAGCCATCGAAAAGGCTTCCAAGTCGATCCCATATGTCTCTACTCCTCAACACTATCAATCTTGACGATGATTTTTGTCCCAGGCTCCTTAATTGCCATTGGTCATTGGTCATTGGTCCGCAAGAAACCGGGTTTCTGCCACAATCTATGCTTCCTACCGAGGATTTGGTTAAGAAACCCGGTTTCTCCGACAATGGAGTGGTTTAGTGGTGGTGATGATGGTGGTGGTGGGTGGCGACAGGGGAGGCAGAGGGCCGGACTGCTGCCATTGGCAAATCCGAGAGGAGGGATTCGATGTGGGGATTTGCCCAGTCCGCTGCCATCGTGAGGAACTCGGGGCGATCGTTCACACAAGGCATTTGGAAGTAGGTAACATCCGGGTATCGCCTTTCTAGCTCATGGATGATGTGATGTACGTCTAAAAGGGTTTCGTGATTTTCCGTGGCAAACCCGATCGGCAAAAACACCACCGCTTTCGCCCCCAACTGAATCAAATTGCTCGCCGCTAGGTGAGCGTGAGGTTGAGTCCACTCAATCAAAGGTGTTTGATGGTTCAACCAACCCACGGAAATCAGAGGATAACGGTGAATTAATTTGCCCCTTACCAGGTCATAAAGAGCTTGAGATTCCACAATCCCAGAGGTAAACCCTTTCGCTTCTTGAGGACAACCGTGGTTTAGCAACACAATCCCAATTTCTGATGCCAAATAAGTCCCCGCCAGTTGCGCGGCAATTTGCTCCTCTACTAACTGCACCATCAAGTCAATGTAGGCAGTTTCATTATAAAATGAGGGAATGTAGCGGATGCCAGATAACCATTGGTTCTCACCACCACGCAAACTGTCCAGAGCTTTGTTAACTTGTTCTATGGCAATACCGCTCGTAAAAATAGAATCTACCACTAATAAAGGGTAGATGAGTAGTTTCTCAAAGCCTTCAGATTTGATTTCTGCCAGCACTTGCGCAGGCAAGAACGGAGCGCAAAAGTTGAAGGCTTTAAAAACCTTGACCCTATCGCCCCACCTAGTTTGCAGTTGTTCTTCTATCCCTTGACGCTGCCGCTCAAAAATGGCGTTATGAGGTGAGATAAACTGGTGATGCTGGTGACTCCATTCGTGCCAGTCAAATAATGCCAGAAGTTTGGCTAGGGGCGGATAAATCCATGCTGGTACAGGGGCAAATTTCGCCGTCAGTAAGTTGAGCGCCTGTTCATTATAGTTGGCAAAGTCGGCGTAACTTTCTACTTCCCCATATCCCATGAGTAAAACTGCCACCCGCTGCTGCTGGTTGGCTGGTTGGGAGGTAGTAGGCAAATGTTGTTCTGGAATGGCAACCACTTGGGTATTCTCCTATCACCATTGATGACGGCGTGGCTATTTCTCTAGGCCGCACGCCTGAAGTCTTCAGCATAGCATCCCCTAGGGGGGGATGTGGGGGAGAAGAAATTGTTAATTTTTCAGGAAAAATTATTGAGTTTTATTATTTGTTGTTAATTTTTGCAAATATTTGTCCTTTGTTCTAAGTCCAAAGGTCATTTGGTAGGGGCTTTTTTTGAAACCGGCCCTGACAAAGGACAAGTGACAAAGGACAAGTGACATTCCGGACAAATGACCAAGGATGAAAAAATTAAGAGGCGAGACAGACCCGATCGCGCCCTTCATTCTTGGCACGGTAGAGGGCAGCATCAGCGGCTTGAATCAAACTCCCCCCAGTCGGACCATGTTGGGGAAAGCTGGCGACTCCCAGGGAAACTGTCAACGGACCGAGGAGCTGGTGACGGTACTGCACCTTGAGGGTTCTTACCTTTTGGCAGAGCTTTTCGGCGCGCTGCAAGGTAATATCCAGAGGAGCTTCGGGCATAATCAGGGCAAATTCTTCCCCACCATAGCGACAAGCAATATCCGAGCTACGAATGGATAATTGCAACACCTGGCTGAGTTCCCGGAGGATAATATCCCCCGCCTCGTGCCCGAAGGTATCGTTAAACCGCTTGAAGTGGTCCACGTCGAGCATCATAATCCCGATCGGCTGATTATTCCGCTCAGCTCGCCGCACTTCCCGCTCCAGGGATTCTTCCATATACCGCCGGTTAAACAAACCGGTCAGCGGGTCTCGGATGCTCTGGTCCTTGAGCGTATCCCGCAGTTTAAGATTAGCCAAAGCCACGGCAATTTGTCGAGCCGTCATCTGGGCCAACCGCTGTTTACCAGGGCTCAATTCCCCAGCCAAGGGGGAACTCAAATAAAATACCCCCAAGATTTCGCCCTGAGCCGCCATCGGGATGCAAATGTATTCGGCCACATCGTTGTGGTAATGCACATGACCGCAGCACAAGCTGGCGTCAGTATTGGCAAAAAAATAGGGTTGACCACACCGCAAAGCCAAACATTGCTCGGGGTGGAAAATTTGCTCGGTAGTTAGGGGTTGCCCCCAGCTAAGTACAGCTTCGACAATGTTTTTTGAGTCACTCAGGGTAAATACGCCGCCGTTGAGTTTGGGAAACATCGGTTTCAACAGCAGGGGAATCACGGTGCAGGCTTCTTCTACGGTTAAACAGGCTTGCAGCAAATCGCTCATCCGGTTGAGGGCAACGATTTCGGTGTTGGCGGTAGATAGTTCGTCGTTGGCAACGGAGAGTTTCTGCAGTAACTGTTCCCGGCGATAGGTATTACTCAGGGAGATGGCAAGGGTAGTGATGGGAATGCTGCTCCAGAGCAAACCACCGAGTAAGGGAAGCCAATTTAGCACCGAGGGAGCGTTGAGTGATTCTGGCCCGGGGAGGAACAGGAGCGCCCATTGCCGATCGCCTGCTTTCAAAAACCGCGTTTCCCCCAGACTGGGGTCAGCGTCTCGACAAAAGGAAACTTGGGAGTTGGTCTTGACTAGCCCGGTGCTGGCTTCGTAAAATGCCAGCAATTTCCTCACCCCTGTGCCGGTTTCTTCGTATAGGCAAACATCGATCGCAGTGGTTTGGATACGGTTAACAGATGTTTTGATCACATCGGCTAAAGGTAGAAAACCGAGGATAAATCCCCGCAGTTCATGTTTAGAGTTGGTTTTTTGTCTATTAGATTGGTCGGAGACCGCATCCTGTTTACCTAACCCGTACACTGGCATCACGGCGAAAAGTCCTTCGCCATACAGGGGCCGCTCTTCCGAATTGCCCTCACCCCCAACCCCGCTCCCAAGTCGGGATAGAGTAGGTGCCCCCCCCTTCTCAGAACTTGGGAGAAGGATCTGGGAGATGAGGGTCAGTTCCCCAGTTGCTCGGGCGTGGGCGATCGCCCCTACAATCCCCGCATTTGCCCCCATATCGATTC
Organism: Oscillatoriaceae cyanobacterium M33_DOE_052; assembly: GCA_015296065.1. GTDB lineage: Bacteria > Cyanobacteriota > Cyanobacteriia > Cyanobacteriales > Laspinemataceae > Koinonema. The sequence goes on from DVDU01000044.1 coordinate 12,827, forward strand.
TAGATAAACCAAACTTATTGGCTTCTGGTTCAATATAAGTCAAACGGAAGACTTCGGGACGGGGGTTGGGTAGTCCAGAAGTCTCCCCGTCTCCGAGTTTCCCGCCCTCCGGAGTCACCCAAGCCAGGGTGTGAATCCCCCGATACCGAGCCAGAGTAAATGTTGCCACCTCTCTAAAGCCTTCCTGAACGTCGTCAGACGTGGCGTCAGCATCGACTCCTGCACTCACCGCGTAAAATTGCCCTAGCCACCGTAGGGCATCTAAATTACTGTTGACGCTCCGCTCCAAGTCAGCGGCTAAGTCTTCTGTCTGATGTAAGATTTCTGCTTGTCTGCGTTCTTCTTCCCAATTTTTTAGGATTACGCCTACAGCCACAGATAGAATGACACCAGCACAAAGGGTCAACCCTATACCTGTGGGAATTGCCGGATACAAAAATGCGCCCCGGATTGCTCTGGGGAACCATTTGCTCATGCCCGTCATGGGAAGTACCCCATCATATGTAAATCACAACCACATCTACCCTGGGGCTGTCACCCCTAGGGTATTTCACCATCCATTTAAAATTGTGCCTGGAAAAGCAGAAAAAATGTTTGAAGTTTGATTAAGTTAATGACCTTGGTAATTTGCCCCGGAGTTCACGAACCAAGTCTGACTGCAAGGTTTATCGCTAGTGTGGGTTTAACTAATTATGCCCCCCAGTGGCGGCTGCTGGTGTTTCCCGCTGCCGAATCTCACCCTTACTCTCCCGCCCACGTCTTACAGTTTTTGCAATCTGCCACATCTGGAAGTCAGCCACCCTTGACTTTCGTCAGCTTTAGTGCTGGGGTGGTAGGGGCAATGGGTGCAGCTTGGGGTTGGCAGCTTTTGGGCGGAGAGGTGAGAGCTTTCATCGCTTTAGACGGTTGGGGGGTGCCTGTCAGCGGCAAATTTCCCATTCACCGGATCAGTCACGATTATTTTACCCACTGGAGTTCAGCTCTGCTCGGTAGCGGCGGCGAGAGTTTCTACGCTGAACCGGGGGTGGCGCATTTAGACCTGTGGCGATCGCCCCACACCACCCCTGGTTTTCGCACTGGCGCCGCCACCCCCCCAAAGCATATCACCGCCGCCGCCTTTATCCTCCATTTGCTGGAAAAATATCACACCTTTGAGGATTAACGGCAAATATGATCCCCCCACTTGCCCAGAAAAGATGCTAAATCTCAATCAAAATTTTAGTAATTAATTTCGGCTGATCAAGCGTTTGGCAATTGCGTCAGTTATCGATTTATCCGCTCATAATTATGGTGGATTGCTGGCGATACTGCCCGCTCCAGAGAAAAGGTAGGTGACTTCTACACTACTCTACCTATCACTTAGGCAAAACGCTGGCTCTATATTTTGACAAGATTTTCCTAAATCAAATCGATACTTCTATAAGCCGGGAACAGAGGGAAAACTATTGAACAATAAATCGGGTTTTTAGCCTAAATACTGCATAGAAAAAGAAAAACCTACCGAAAGAAACCCGATTTTTGGATATGAGAGTTTATGTTTCTTGTCCAGAAGCAGTATCATAAGTGATGCGATCGCTCTTATATTCTGGCGGTTCGATGTGAATCCAAACCCTGACAGGAGCAAATCTGGCCTCTAGGCGTGCTTCCACTTCCTCCGTGATTTTGTGCGCAGTCGCCACATCGGGAGCATCAACAATGGCGTGCATTTCTATAAAGACTTGCCGTCCCACCACCCCTCGGGAGGCGATATCGTGACAATTAATAATCC
>DVDU01000307.1 GCA_015296065.1 Oscillatoriaceae cyanobacterium M33_DOE_052
CTCCCCTGCTCCCCTGCTCCCCTGCTCCCCTGCTCCCCTGCTCCCCTGCTCCCCTGCTCCCCGTCTCCGAGTCTCCCCGTCCGGTCCCCGGTTAAGACACAGAAATTAATGATTTGATCCAGTGTCATAGCGAATTTTATGATACCTTAAGAACAGCTCGGTCCGGCAATAAGCATATTAATTAGATTTTATAAGACGCTCATTGCTGGTAAAATTTATTGGCTCGGGGCTGAAAGCGGATTCACCAGCATCTGTTTTGAGCAGATTTGCGGGTGACTGTCACCTACCGCAGTCGGCAACTTACTTCACGCAAGACGAGAATGTATTTGGCACGGCAGATTTGAGAAAAATTAAACAGATAGGTAAACAAATTCCCTTTAGCCCCAAGGGTTATCGTGATGACCAACAACTTGCAAGGGCAATGACAGCGCCAAATAGTGAAAGATGTGGGTGGAAACCCGCTGTCATAGACAGTAAACACTGGCATCAGTGCCAGAAGGAACACCCCCTCGCGGCGGCTCAGACGGGAGGGGAAAAACCATTTATTGTTACCAGCAAGTCAATGGCCAATATATTACCAAGACAGCTACCAAGGAAAGTAGGGGGGAAGCATATAGCCTGCGGCATGGCTTCGCTAACGCGGATAAAGCGTCTGGGTTAACCGGGGCGCAGCCCCTACTGGTGCTTGCGCTGGCAAGTTTCCTGTCATTCAAATAAGGAGGAGTCCTTTTATGACAATTCGTTTGTATGTGGGCAATCTGCCCAAAGAAGTCGATCGGAAAAAACTGCAAGAAGTTTTTGCAGAAGCCGGGGAATCGGTAGTTGCTAAAGTGATCAAGGATCGCAAAGGCAAATGCCGGGGTTTTGGCTTTGTCACCGTGCCCACAGATGAAGAAGCCGACCAAATAATTGAAAAGTATAACGGCTACATCTTTGAAGACAATGCTCTGAAAATTGAAAAGGCATTGCCTCGGGCGAAAAGGAAGTCAGAAGAGAAAGAGGAAGGTGCCCCCCAAGCGGCGGCTGAAACCGATCGCCCCGTTTCAGAAAAACCCCGCAAAGGCGGTGGCGGTGGTGGCGGCGGTGGCGGTGGTGGCGGCGGCGGTCAAGCCAAGTCTCGCCGCAACAACAACCCACAGGAGCCAGAAGCGATCCAACCGGATCCGCGCTGGGCTTCTGACTTGGAAAAGCTCAAGCAGATGCTGGCCGCGCAAGCCGCCAATCCTTAGATATGGTTGGGGCGCGATCGCTGTGACCGAACGGGTAAAGACACTGTGGAAATCTATCCCTCATGTCTCAAACATGGGGGTTGGTAGCAGATCTGAGCCAAGGTTGGCACGTAAGAGTTGGGGAGATTGAGACCAAGAAAGGGGGCAAAGTCATTAGTGGCTCATACTTCCCACCATTCCATCTCCCCACACCCCATCGGGGGTGGTTTTTTTTTACTCCGTAAAACACAGAAATTACTACTGGTCATCTTCATCATGGTTGCAGATAATCGCACTTACGATGTGATTGGTTTTGGCGATGAAGTTCCCGGCGTCCTGGCAATGGTCGCCGCTGCCAGGGAATACCGCCGCCGCACTCAAAAGCCACCGAGGATGTTGCTGATGTCCAAAAGCAATATGCAGCAAGGCATCGGCGGGCATTTGGTCAGGGGATGTCTCGCCTACCTCGATCGGAGTCAAATTAGCCCCCAACAGCGCCAAAGTCTGGGTCTCGACACCTTTGGCGCCCCCCCTGCCATCTATAAAGAATTCCTGCAAAAAGCTGGCGTCAAACAGATTGCTCTCGACCCCCAAAAAGCTGCTGCAGCTCTCGGGGAAATGCTCAAAACTGCAGGCGTTGCCACCTTGAGCAATATAGAAATCAGCTCAGTGCAAATAGAAAACGGCAAAATATCCAGCATCAAAACCGCCAAAGGTGAAACCTACAGTGGTAAACAATTTATTGATGCCACTGTCAACGCCGAACTCGCCCAAGCTGCTCAAGTCAAAAAACTTACCGGCTTTGAAACCTTCGGTCTGCCCGAGTCAGAACTCCCCGTTACCCTCGTATTTGAAACCAAAGGTATCAGCCCCCAAAAACTCAAAGACATAGAACTGGGCTATATCAAACGCTTCGCCAATCGCGCCGACACCGCCGCCCAAGAATTGCTCCTCAAAGCTGCGGGACAAGAAGCTGGGCGCGCTGAAATCTTCCAAAAAGATATGCTCGACGCCAAAGGCAACCCCAAAAGCCTCTGGATTGGCGCTGATTTTATCGACGTGCGCGCCGCTGCTCTCTCTGTAGCTTACCATAGCTGGCGCGGCCAAAAAATCGCTCTCCATGAAGCTGGGTTGATTCTCGATAAAGGCAATATCGCCATCCTCGGAAGTGACAGGCTCTCTTGGAATGCCCTACTATTTAATGTCACTGGGGCTGAGGCAGAAAAATTAGCCAAAAATGGCGGTAAACCCACCCCAGAAATGCTCGCTGAAATGAGTTTTATAGAAAAATGGTTTAAAAGTCTGGGGGCTACCGCCGTCACCCCAGCCGCCGAACTCTACATCAGGCATGCAGGCAACATCACCGGGGTTGTGGAACCCCTCAGCGGCGCGAAAATGCTCATTGGTGGGGTTTCTGAAGCTGAGGCATTGGGGACATTTTCTTATCACTTTGATGTGCGCGGTGGGATTCCGGGGATAGGGGAAAGAGCCCGGTCTAAAGGTTTCCCAAGTGTGAGTTTTCACCAGCCGACGTTTAATATCGGCATCCGCCATGCTATAATTAAATCTGTGCCCAATTTAGCTGTGGTCAGTCCGGCTTCTGGGTTTGAGGGTTTGGCATCAGCCGCTGGCCGCATTGTGGAATTTAACTCTGCCGTGGGTCAAGGATTAGGAATTGCCGCAGTTATTGCTATTCAAACTAACAGAAATTTAGCGGATATATCTAATCAGGAAGTGCGGCAAGTATTGCGAGAAACTGGCAAATTACCGCCGATATTTGGGCGTTCAGGGGAGCAGGCAACTTTGTTGGCGCAGGTGGAAACTTCCCTGGCTCAGGGGTAGGGGATTCATCTGCAATGGAAGCTCTACCAAATAGCTGGGCAGATATTCAGCCCGATACCATATATCAATCTGGAAACGGGCTGTTAGTATCTTTTAGTCACGAGCAAATCCAACTAGGAATCAAGTATGAACCCAGCGCACTTGTCACAGAACATCTGGAATTGTGCCATTATCAAGTCTGCGGTTACTGGGATGAAGAGGATAATTTTTATGAAGAAATTACCTTGCCTTCTCCCCTGTCTGCCGAGCTGGCGATCGGTGCCATTGGCGTCACCGGTAAACACCGGTGGATTAAACTTACATTTGACCTCAAAGCTGACAATCAAGATGGTCTAAATTATCAGGAGCCCCAAAAAATTGGTGAACTGACCCTCACTTATAATGAAAATCTAGAATTCCTTGATGAGAATTGGCGGTTAGATGTCAGTTGCCCTTTGCTGATTGCAAAACCTCAAACACAAGATTAATCACAACCTATGATGATGTAAGTTGTTCTATACTCAGTATCTCCTACTGAATCCACTGGCAGCATATGCCCAATATGTCACGAGGAGGGAGTCATCCATCCCGTCTCAATTCCCTGCCCCGATCGCGATGGTGCTGGCTTCTATGACAGTCCCGACTAGCTGGTAAATCAACCATCCTAAAATCCCATCGCGTTGGAGGTGGGGTGGATGTTCATCCCAGGGAGCTGCTAGAACTGGCTCAGAGGTGCCCTACTTATCATACCACTTCAAACGATTCTCCTGCGGAGACGCTGCGCGATCGCCCCAAGGGTTGAAACTCAGCGGTTTCCCCACGCTCCAGCTTGGCTCTGATTTGGGCAAATCGCCTCACTGTATCTTGAGAATACAACCGCTCTCCACAATTAAGACAGACTTCAGCCCTAACTTTCAGCGAAGCCACATCAATCCCCCCACGCAAGAGTTTAGTTACTTCTTTCTCCACTAACTCGCCGCTGCAAACTGGGCACTTGTCAAATGGCATTACACTCATTATCGCCTCCTATCTCGCCAATTATAGCATTTTTTATATAGCAAGCAACAGACAATCATGTGATTCCAGAAAATGCGTGATCAATATTTTTCGTTCATCCGGTAGGGGCGAACCTAACCGAAGGTCGGCGCAGAGAACGCATGGCAGATATGTTATTGATTAAAACCAGAGATTGATTACCGGGATGCAACGCCTATATATGATTCTGTGTCCCTACAGGCGATTCCCAGAAACCGGGTTTATTAACCAAATCTCGGTTATCCAGAAACCGGGTTTCTTCACCAGGTCTCGGTTGAGAACCCACAGTTATCGCAGAAACCCGGTTTCTATCCTGTCGTAGTCCCTACAGCAATCGCAATTGGGCGCCTTCTGGTTCGGCGTCACCTTCCGTCCAAGTTTCCCCAGAAATTAAAGTTTCGGCGGCGGCGAGCATTTCGGCGGCAATATCTTGCAGGTCTTCCCGATCGCCCAAATAGGCTTGCAACGCTTCCAACGGGTCAATCCCCCCACTAGCACCTAATTCCGGGACGCGAGGCGCACTCAATTGACTGACTAATTCCGGTTGAATAGTATATGTGTGAGCCCACTGTAAACTATTGTGGATAGTGGCGTTATCAATTTGGTCGATTTGGTCGGGACGCAGTTGATAAACCAGACGCACTACTGCATCTTGGATTTGGTGTTTTTGAATCGTTGTTAATAACGCTTCTTGCGGTTCTTCTGCAGCGGAAATGTCAACTTTGATAGTTTTAAATCGGCGCACCGGGAGCGGACAAAATTGCCAATTAGCTTGACCGGGCTGTAATTCTACCAAAATATAACCTTTTTCTTCTTTTTCTTCACTAAAATCTACTCTATCTATACTCCCCGGATACACCACCGGCGGGTTATTAGATTTATTCAGATTTTGATGACGGTGAACGTGACCGAGGGCAACATAATCAAATTCCGGTTGGGTCAACAGCGAAAGTGGAATTGTAAAACCTTTACCCACAGCCAAAAATCTTTCTGCCCCATATTCCGCATTATCTGCCATCAAATGAGCCAGAAGCACTGTAGGAATTTCTGGCGCAAGCTGCATAATTTCCCCTTTCAGAGCTGTAGCGAGACGCTGAATCAGGAGAAGATTAATTTCCGAGAGGGTGAGTTTTTCCGTTTCGGGACGAGTGAGGAGAGTAGAACGAGTCAACCAGGGGAGAGTGATGATTTGCACCGGACCGCTGCGAGTAGTAACGCGGTGGGTGGCGAGGCGATCGCCCACAATAAAACCAGGCACCCCCAAAGTCCGATAGATGCACAAACTGGCTCCCCCCTCCCCCAAGGAATACTGGTCATGGTTTCCCACCAACAACACCGTGGGTATTTCCGCATCAGCAAGACGGCGAAACTCAGCGGCGAACACCTCTTGTACAAATGGCGGCGGCGTCGCATCAGGAAAAGCATCCCCCCCGAACAACACTAAATCCACCGGTTCCGCTAAAGCCCGGTCAATACAGCGGCGCAAGCTAGCGGCAAAATCTTCTAATCTAGTATTTTGCCCCGTTTCCGGGTTCATCCTTCCATGAGAAAAACCGCTTCCCATGTGGATGTCCGAGAGATGAAGGATTTTAATCATTGTTTTCAGACCTACTAGGGTATTCCCCTCATCCCATAACCCCAACTCCGGCGGCCCTCATCCCCTAACCCCTTCTCCCAAGGTGGGAGAAGGGGGACAGAAAACTCTTACTCCCCTCTCCCTTTTTGGGAGAGGGGTCGGGGGTGAGGGCGAGAAATATCTGGCAAAAAAACTAAATTACTCCCGTAGCAGCTTTGTTGGGTTTCGTTCCTCAACCCAACCTACAAACTCCCCTCTCCCTTTTTGGGAGAGGGGACGCTACGCAGACCTATCGGTTCGGGGGTGAGGGTATGAGGGGTTTGGGGAAAAGTCAGGGCAAATTAAATGTGAATACCGCATTCAGTTTTTTGAGAACCGCGCCAGCGTCCGGCCCGTTCATGTTCTCCGGGGAGGACTGGGGTGGTGAGGGGTTCGTCACCGATGCTAGTATAACCCTGGTTGAGGAGCGGATGGTAAATTACATCAAACTCCATCATATAAGCCCAAGTTTCCTTGCGAGTCCAGTGCGCCAAAGGATTAACTTTAATCCGGTTTTGCTTGTCTAGCTCAAAAATGGGGAGTTCAGCGCGGGTTTCCGACTGGTCCCGGCGGCGTCCGGTAATCCAAGCAATGGTGTTCAGCTCATTAAGACCGCGTTGCAGGGGTTCCACCTTGGTGACGTGGTGGAATTGTTCTATATTGCTGTGCCACAGGGCCACACCATAGCGCTTGGCAAACTCGTGGCGATCGTTCGCTTCGGGAGTTTTGTAAGTGCGCAAGTCAAGATTATAGGTAGCTTTCGCCTTTTCCACAAACTCCAGAGTTTCATGGAAGTGGTGCAGCGTATCCAGAAACAACACTGGGATGGGGGGATTGGGTTTTAAATCGCGGTAGAGGATATCCATAATCACCATACCAGTGACACCAAAAGCCGTGCTTTGCACCAGTCCGGTGGGGATATTGTTGATGCACCAAGCCAGAATCTCGCGAGGGTGAGCGGATGCCATGCGTTGGTTGAGTTCTTCCAGGTCGAAGCTGGTGGTTTGCAGCTTTGGTGCTTCTATGGCGTGGACCATGCGACGTGGTTACTCCCTGTCCTGAATTTTCTACATAATTGATACTCTATCATAAACCCACATAACTCTATCGGTAAATGTGATTTTTTTTTTTTATTAACTGCATCTGTAAAACAGATTGCTTATTGGTAACAAAATAAGAAACACAGGGGATTGGGCTTGGCGGGGTGGTAGTTCACCGATAAGATAGATGAGAGCCGGATTAGGAGACCGCACCGGATGCGATTGATTTTGTATAGCAAGCCGGGATGCCACTTGTGCGAGGGATTGCTCGAAAAGTTAGAACAAGTGCGCTCCTTCAGCTTCGAGCTGGAAGTCAGAGACATCACCACTGCAGAGGAATGGTTCCAAGCATATCAGTACGAGGTGCCAGTTTTATGTCAAGAATCGATGTTTGGGGAGATTCTTCAAGAAGAAAGGCTCCCCCGCATCTCACCCCGCGCCAGTGTCGCCCAAGTGGAACAAATGCTGGCCAAATTTTTTCCTGCACCATGACTGATTTTAGCGCTATAAAAATGAAAATAGGCAAAAATACTGATTTTGTCGTCACGGCTGTGACACCACTGTAAGGAATCATCAAGATGAACCTGAAACAACTCTTGGCAAAAGTTCCGAACCTACTGGAGATACCCAGCGAAGCGGTTCTGGAGGTGGAAGTAAAGGGTTTGAGTACCAATTCTCACGCCTGTAAACCGGGAGATTTATTTATCGGGATGCCCGGAACGCGGGTAGATGGGGGTAATTTCTGGGAGAGTGCGGCGGATGCGGGTGCAGTAGCGGCGATCGTCACACCGCAAGCAGCGAAAACCCATCCCCCCAGTAATGGCAATTATCCCCTGCTACAGGCGGCGGATATGACGAAAGCGAGCGCCGAAATTGCCGCTGCTTTTTATGGTTATCCGGCAAAACAGCTCAAAATGGTGGGAGTAACGGGCACTAATGGCAAAACTACCACTACTCATATCATCGAGTTTTTGCTGGAGAAACAAAAGGTGGCGCTGTTAGGCACGCTCTATGCGCGGTGGCCCGGTTTTGAGCAGGTAGCGTCCCACACCACGCCGTTTGCGGTGGACCTGCAACGGCAGTTAGGGGAAGCGGTAACAGCGGGGGCGCAAGTGGGGGTGATGGAGGTGAGTTCTCACTCTCTAGCGCAAGGAAGGGTAATGGGTTGTCCGTTTGAGGTGGCGGCGTTTACGAATTTGACCCAAGACCACTTGGACTTCCATAAGGATATGGAGGATTATTTTGAGGCGAAAGCGTTGCTGTTTAGTCCGGAGTATTTGCAAGGGCGAGCAGTGATTAATATGGATGATGTTTATGGGCAGCGGTTGTGTCAACGCCTATCCCCTGAGCAACTGTGGACTTACAGCACGAGCAGCAGTAATGCTGATTTGTGGACAGACCAGGTGAGTTATTCTCCCACAGGAGTTGAGGGCATACTGCATACACCGAAAGGTGAGGCGCCATTTGCGCTGCCTTTGGTGGGTAAATATAATGTGGAGAATATGCTGGCGGCAGTAGGTGCGGCTTTGCATTTGGGGATGGAATTATCCCAGGTGGTGGAGGGACTGCGGGAGTTTCCCGGAGTACCGGGACGGATGGAGAAAATCCAACTGACGCCACAGCAAGATATTATTACTATTGTGGATTATGCCCATACGCCAGATAGCTTGGAAAATGTGCTGAAAGCCACGCGGCCTTTTGTGGCGGGTCAATTATGGTGTGTGTTTGGTTGCGGCGGCGATCGCGATCGCACCAAGCGCCCGAAAATGGGAGAAATCGCCGCTCGCCTTGCTGACCAAGTAGTGGTAACATCAGATAATCCCCGCACCGAAGACCCAGAGCGGATATTGCAAGATATCTTAGCTGGGATATCTGGGGGAGCGCCGAAGCAAGTGATCAGCGATCGGGCGGCAGCGATTCGCACGGCGATTATGGCAGCCCAACCCGGTGATGGTGTGGTGATTGCCGGTAAAGGACATGAAGATTATCAAATCCTCGGCACCGAAAAGATCCACTTTGACGATCGCGAGCAAGCCCGAGACGCTTTAGCCTTGAGAGCCGCTCAGGCTTAAGCAATTGCCGTTAAGGTTGACCGTTTCCGGTTAACCTTAACCAGTTTCCAGTGGTGATAATTAGCGATTTTTCGATAAATATTTATTTAACTTAATAGCGTTGTTTGCAATCTGAAGCAACGAGAAAACTATCGCTCTTCACCATCGATCGGATTCCGCACAAATAAGCGAGAAAACACAGATATTATTGTATCCATTGTGACCTCAGTGGCGGCAGTGGCGCCCGCATCTAATGTTCTACAGAGTAAGATTACCTTGGGCTAGGGATGATTGCCAGCAGGTCCATTAGGTATGATGTAGAGGAGACTGATGTCCCCATCAGGGTCAAAATGAAAAAAACTTAACAAATCTTAAAACCCAGAGGGAAAAGAAAGATGAAAGCATTGATAGCGGCGATAGTTGGCATGACCCTGCACTAAAAGGATAACAGAGCAAGTTATAGTGATGTTGAGAGTGCGATCGTCAATCTGATGAGCTAGCTTCCGTGAGTTACTGCATTAATCCCAAGTGCCCAGATCCCGATGACCAGGCCAATGAGAACAAACAGAAGTGCGTTCACTGCGGCTGTGAATTGCTGCTGCACAATCGATATCGGATCGTCCGGTTTATGGGGGGTGGCGGCTTTGGCAAAACATACGAAGTGGTGGATGAGCGGGGGGCGCCCAAAGTCCTAAAAATCTTGCTGCAAAACCAGGAAAAAGCAATAGAGCTGTTTAAGCAAGAAGCCGACGTGCTAAGTCGGCTCAATCATGGGGGCATTCCCAAGGTGGAGCCAGAGGGATATTTCATCATCACCCCCCCCGATGCCACGGAACCCCTGTACTGTCTTGTAATGGAGAAAATCAATGGTCTAAACCTGCGGGAGTGGATGAAAAAGCGGGGCAATCGCCCCATCAGCCAAGAACAGGCAGTGGATTGGCTCAAGCAAATGGCCGAAATCCTCTATCAAGTCCACGCCCAGAACTTTTTCCACCGGGATATCAAGCCCCTAAACATTATGATTAAGCCCAACGGGCAACTGGTCTTGATTGACTTTGGGGCAGCCCGGGAAGTAACAAATACTTATTTTGCCAAAATCGGACAGGGGCAAAATATCACTGGCATCGTTTCGCCGGGATATACGGCCCCAGAACAAGCTAATGGCAAAGCGGTGCCCCAGTCGGATTTTTACTCTCTGGGGCGGACTTGGGTGTTTTTGCTCACCGGAAAATCCCCCACAGCGTTTTCCGAACACCCACGCACAGGGAAGCTGGTGTGGCGCAACAGTGCCCCCCAAATTTCCAAATCATTTGCCGATGTGATTGATTACATGATGGCGCCGTTTCCGGGCAAACGGCCTCAAAATACCCAGTCGATCGTCCAATGTCTGGCGGAAATCGATACGGCTCCCCCTGGAGATGCGGAAGAGAGCCAACCCCCGAAAGGTTCTAATTCCCGGATCCGGAGTCAGGGTGGGTCAACGGGCCAGTTGCGTCGCACTAACAGCTCTCTACCAGCGAGCAGTATTTCCAGCCGCTCCTCTTCAGGAAAGAAAGGCACGATCGTCAAACCCAAGCCACAGAAGAAGAAAATACCGTGGCGGTTAGGGCTGTCCCTGGTGGTGGGGTTAATCTGTTGGACGCAAATTTACGGTTATTGGCGCTACGGGTTGTTTCCCGCCAGTCCGATGGAATTGATTGCCAGCTTTCCTAGCAGCAAATTTTTGCTCAAAAGCATTAGAGGCGTGGGGCAAGTGCAGGCTCTGGCGGTAGGGGCAATGGGTGCCAACCAGATTGTGGCCGGTGGTAGCTACGGCAGCATTAGAGTCTGGAATATCGCTTCTGGGGAAAAACTGCTGAGTATAGACGCTCATAAAGACTGGGTAAACTCCCTGGCGATCGCCCCCGACGGCGGCATTTTAGCCAGCGGCGGTGCCGACAAAATCATTAGATTATGGAATCTCAGCAACGGCACCCGCCGCGTCACCATCCCCGCACATTCCGCCGCCGTCAGAGTCGTAGCCGTGGACCCTTACGGTCAAATCGTCGCCAGTGGCAGCGAAGACAAAACCATCAAACTCTGGGACCTATATTCCGGTAGCTGGCTGCTCACCATCCCAGCTCACGACGCCGCCGTAAATACCCTCGCATTCAGTCCCGACGGCAGAACCATTGTCAGCGGCGGTGCCGACAAAATGGTAAAAATTTGGGATGTGAGAACCGGTGCCCGGATGCGCACTCTCAGAGGTCATGCCAATGCCGTGCTGGCTGTAGCATTCAGTCCCGACGGCCAAACCCTCGCCACCGCCAGCGCCGACAACACAATTCGGGTTTGGGACATGAAAACAGGACAGACAAAATATGAACTCCGGGGCGATAGTAGCTGGGTTCGGTCACTAGCTATTAGTCCCGACGGACAGGTACTCGCTAGCAGCGGCGGTTTGATTGAAATTTGGGATTTGCGCAACGGGGAACTAGCAACCACCTTAGTGGGACATTCAAAATACGTCGCGGCGATCGCCATCAGTCCCGACGGCAAACACCTCATCAGCGGCAGTCCCGACCAAACCATCAAGATTTGGAACCTGCCCACCATTGGTGAGATGGGAAAAGGCACCAAGAATAATTAATTGGTCAACCGCATTTCCCTATGACATCTGACATCCTCACCCTTGAGGATTGTCCGGTAATTTATTTCCTCTAACCACTTTTTATCGATCATCTAAAATGAGACGGAAATTTACTTCCATGCCAAAAGACGAATGGCTGTACCAGGCATTACGTTTTAAAGGCTCGGTCTTCCCTTCTATTTTGCCCCGAGTAATTTTATGTGGCTTGTTTGGCTTGATTATTTCTATCATGCACAATTTTGGTCTGCGGGTTCACTGGCCAATTTTGAGCAATTTGGTGCCCAGCTTAGTTTTGGGCTTACTCTTAGTATTTAGAACGAATACAGCTTATGACCGCTTCTGGGAAGGTCGCAAGCTCTGGGGCACATTAGTAAATACCGTCAGAAATTTGGCGAGACAGATTTGGGTGGCTATCAGTGAAAAAAGACCTGACGATATTGAAGAAAAGATTATAACAATTCGTTTATTAGTAGCTTTTTCTGTAGCCATGAAGCTACATTTAAGAGGAGAACAAATTAATTTTGAACTAACAAGTTTAATGCCTTCAGACCAAGGGACAAAACTCACAAAAATGAACAATCCGCCCCTAGAAATAGCGTTTTGGATTGGCGATTACTTACAGCGCCAGCATCAAGAAGGCAATCTTAGCACTTATCAGCTCAGCGATATGTTGAAGCTACTTGATACAATGGTGGATGTATTGGGTGGCTGCGAAAGAATATTAAAAACCCCAATTCCCCTAGCTTATTCGATTCACATAAAACAACTATTAGTGATTTACTGTATAGCCTTACCATTTCAAATGGTGGAAACTTTAACTTGGTTTACCGGGCCAGTAGTTGCATTGATTAGCTTTGCGCTGTTTGGCATTGAAGCCATTGGCCTGGAAATTGAAAATCCCTTTGGCCGTGACCCCAATGATTTGCCGCTAGACAATATATGTAACACAATGCTCCGAAATATAGAAGATTTAATCAGTTTGGAGCCCAGCGTGCATCAATCCATAGGCAAGCCAGAGACATTAATGGGCTAAACATGAATGTAAAGAGCATGTTACCGTCAGGTTGGTAGCAGGGCTTTCCCCCAGATGGGCTAAAGCCCAACTACAAACCTTTAGTGGTAGAGATAAAATTCAGGGCCTATGCAGACGCTCTATATCAATCTGGATTTCTCAGGCAAGGAAGAGGTGGAGCTGAGCTACTACACTGACAATCCGGCATCGGTTGGCGGAGATTCTCTCGCGGAATCTTTCACCCTCCCCGCCGAAGAAATTGCCGACTTGATGAAAATGGCGGAGCGCAAATACGGGACACTGGCTCTGGAGGAATGCGCCACTACTGGACGGAAGTTATATCAGTGGTTAGATGCGAATAAATGGTTGAGTCGGGTTCTGTCGAGATTGAGGGGGCAATGCGTAGTTTTAGCGATCGCCGCTGGTGGCAAAATGGCCTATTTACCTTGGGAAACTCTGCATGATACCAGAACTTTCCTGGTGCAGCGACAAGGAGGAGCGGTGGTGCCAGTGCGGTGGTTGCCTGATGTTGGGGCAATACCGTCATCAACACTGGAGGCAGCAGCAATATTAGCATCGGCGAAAAGCTCTCGATATGGGGGCGACGAACCCGCAGACAAAGAAAATCAGAAAGTGCGGGTGTTGTTTATGGCGAGTTCGCCTCTGAATACTTTGCCCGTAATGAACTTGGAAGCGGAAGAGGTGGAGATGCTGGCTGCTACCCAAAACTTGGGCGGGGTAAGGGGCGAGCCCCCACCGGGTGGGGGTAAAGCGGCGAAAAACTTGTCTGCATCAGGTGAGCTGGAGCTGACAGTAGAAGAAAGCGGCTGTTTGGTGGAATTAGCCCGCTTAGTGGATTTTTACGGGGCTGATTATTTTGATGTGCTGCATTTGCGGGGTAACACGATTCTGTTTGATGGGGAACCGCAGTTTATCTCGGAGACGGAAACGGGGGCGCCACATCCCGCTAATGCGGAAGCGATCGCCGAGACATTGCAATTTTACTGGCCACCGCTGGTATTTTTATCCGCATGCCGCACGGGAGCCCTGGAAAAAGAGGAGGCGCCATCAGCGATGGCGGAAGCGCTACTAAATCAGGGAGCGACGGCGGTACTGGTAAGCTGGCGATTGGCAGGGGAAAAGGACGCCGCTGGGGCGGCGGCAGTTTTTTATGGTAGTTGTGCCGCTGGGGAGAATGTGGTAACAGCTTTAGCCAATACCTACTCCTGGCTGATGGAAAAGAGGGCGCGAGATTGGTATTGGTTGCGGCTGTATGTGGCTGGTGCGGTGCCCGGGGTGTTGGTGACGCCCACACCAGGGGGCCAGACATCGGTGCCAGTGGTACAGTATCGGTCTTTGGACGATAGCGGCAGAGTCATAGTCCCGGCTCCGTCGGCTTTTGTGGGCAGACGCCGGATGATTCAAAAATGTTGTGCGGCGATCGGCTCTAAGTCGGAACGGGTGGGAGTATTGCTCACCGGCCCTCCGGGTGCGGGCAAAAGCTCGATCGCGGCCCGCCTATGCGATGCCAAGGGAGGAGATTACCAGACCCTAGTTTGGGTGGGGGCTTTGGATGAAGCCAGCTTGGTGGAGCGGTTGAGTCGGGGCGATTCGCTCTTCGCCCCTACGACGTTGCATGTCCATGATCTCCTCAACGGTTGTTCGCCCCTACAGTGGCAGCGGCTGCTCAAAAGTGACGAACCGCTGAAATTACGGCTGAGAAAGGCTTTTGCCGCCGATATGGCCGCCCATGCCATGACTAAACCCTGGTTGTTAGTCTTCGATGAGTTTGAATATGGTAATTTAGAGCGCCGAGGCGAGAGATGGTGGCTCACTCGCAAGGCGGCTGAGATCCTCGAAGCGTTGGTGTTTGCCATTCGCGATGCCAAAGCGCCCCACCGCATCATCATTACTTGTGAGGAATTATTTGAGTGGTCTTGGTTGGCAGCTTTCCACCTGCAGCCAGTGGAAAAGCTATCACCGGCTGATGTGCTGAAAATTTGTCGCCGCTTGCCCAGTTTCAGCGGTAGCTATGCAGTCAAACCGGAGTTACTCACCACGGCGGAGAATTTGGCCGATGGCAACCCCCGCATACTGGAATGGTTCGACCAGGTGCTACAGTCAAAACAGGTGGATGCGGCGGCAATTATGGAGGCGATCGCTCCCGTAGAGAGTCAGCGACGCGCCGAAGTTCTCGCCCAAGAATTGCTCGCCCAGCTACTCCCGGAATCATGCTTAATGCTCAAAGCCGCATTAATTTATCACTTACCCGTGCCTCCTGCTGCAGTGGCAGCCCTCGCCACTCACATCACTAATCCCAGCATCCACCTCCGTCGCGCCGCCGAAGTCGGATTGCTCAATGGTGAACTATCTGGTTTATTAAATTCCCGAGGCGCCAATCTCTCTGAGGGGATAATCAGCGTTCCCAAAGTGGTGGCGCGAGTCCTGCAAAGGCTCCCGGCTAGTCATCCCGGGCACTCGGATGCTCTGTATGGACGTGGAGCCGTTGCTTTATACCGTCTCTGGTACTCAGAAACCGACAGCCGAGAATCAGTCAGTGACGAGAAACTGCTGGAAATTCACCGATTAGCACAAAAAGGTTTAGCGCACAAACCGAGTGCTGAGGAAGCTAAATTACCGATTCTGCTCGCCAACATTGCTACCCAAACCGCTTTGGTACTCTTGGCGCGCTGGAAGCACCAGGAACTGTTTGAGAAATCCGTCTCCTTAGCCACCGCAACATTAGCGGTGATTGAGGACTACCGCATCCGCCATCGCTTAGCCGCCGCGCTCAAGCAACTGGCGCAACTAGAGGCGGCAGAGGCATCCTATCGCCAAGCTCTAGAATTATGCCCGCCCGAAGATTTAAAAGAGAAAGCGAGTATCGTTCACAATTTAGCTATTTTGCTGCGCACCAAAGGTATGACAGTAGAAGCTCTCAGGCTTTACGAACAATCATTGCAGCTTAAAGAAAGCATCGGCAATACTAGAGGACGCGCCGCCACTCTGCATCAGTTGGCTAATTTGAAAGCCGAAGCGGGACAAATAGAGGAGGCCATTGCCCTTTATCAGCAGTCTTTGTCCCTCAAGGAAAGTGACGGCAATCTCCGCAGCCGAGCCGCAACTTTGGCGATGCTCGGGCAGCTTATGGCTACAGAACGTGGGGATACGAGCAAGGCTTTGGATTGTTTACAGGAATCTTTGCGGATTTTGGTAGAGGTGGGGGCGCCTGAAGCCCTCCAAGTCCAAGAAATGATTGCTCATCTCCAGTGATTGAATCGAGAAAGTCACTGGTCATTTGTCACTGGTCATTGGTCATTGGTCATTGGTCATTGGTCATTGGTAATTTTACCATCTGTAGGGGCACGGCATCATCAAGATAGCGCATTAAACCCAGATATTAATACTGCCGTGCCCCCACGGATCAAACCCGGACGATTGATGATGATTCCCAATCAAATTATGGCCAATCGGTCATTTATGATTATATGGGTCACAAACCCAAACATGGGGGGCACGGCGTTATCAAGATTTGTGCTTAAGCCGAGAGATGGATAATGCCGTGCCCCTACCATGTATGTGTCCCTTGTCAAATGATTAATGACCAAGGACTAAGGACAAAGCCTTAAGTGGTTAGGTAGGTGTAACGGCCTAAACTCCGTTCGTAGTTTTGCAGCAATAGTTGCGCTTCGGCGATGGTAATTCGTCCTTCTTTTAAGGCTTGTTCGGTTTGCTGACGGATGCTTTCTACCATGTCTTCGCTATCATACTGCACATAACCGAGGACTTCGGTCATGGTGTCGCCTTTAACCACATGCTCGATTTCATAACCGTTGGGAGTCATGTTGATATGGATGGCGTTGGTGTCGCCAAATAGGTTATGCAGGTTGCCCATGATTTCTTGATAGGCTCCGGTGAGAAACATTCCGAGGTAATATGGTTCTCCGGGTTTGAGGGGATGCAGTTCTAGGAGGGATTTTACGTCTAAAAGGTCGATAAATTGGTTGATTTTACCGTCGCTGTCGCAGGTGAGGTCTGCTAGGGTGCCGCGTCGGGTGGGTTCTTCTTCTAGGCGGTGAATGGGCATGATGGGAAATAGTTGGTCGATCGCCCAACTGTCGGGTGCGGATTTGAACACGGAGAGGTTAATATAATAGATGGAAGCCATGATTTTTTCCAGTTCTTCCAAGTCGTCAGGGACGTATTTCTGCTCGCGGGTGATGGTGAGGATTTTGCTGCAGCAAGCCCAGAAGAGCTGCTCGGCTTTGGCGCGCTCTCGCAAGCTGAGATAGCCGAAGTTGAAGAGGCTGGTGGCTTCTTCTTTGAATTGAAAGGCGTCGTGATAGGCTTCTTGGTAGTTATCGGCGTCGATGGATTCGTAGGTTTCGTAGAGGTTGCGTAAGATGAGGTGTTCTTCTTCTTCGCTAGGTTCGGGTGCGGTGGTGCGGACTTCGCTGGTGCCTAGGACATCGAAGATGAGGACTGATTGATGGGAGGCGATCGCTCTGCCGCTTTCGCTAATTAAGGTGGGGACGGGCAAATTCCGCTCGGTGCAGGCTTCTTTCACTTCCGCCACGATATCATTGGCGTAGTTTTGCATATTGTAGTTTTTGGAGGCGTGGAAGTTGGTTTTAGAGCCGTCGTAATCCACTGCTAAACCGCCGCCTACATCTAAGTATTTCATGTTAGCGCCCAATTTGGCTAACTCGACGTAAATCTGGCTGGCTTCGCGGATGGCTTCTTTGATGACGCTGATGGAGGATATCTGGGAACCGATGTGAAAATGGAGTAGTTGTAGGCACTCGAGCATTCCGGCGGCGTTGAGTTCGTCAGTGGCGCGGATGATTTCGGGGATGGAGAGCCCGAATTTTGCCCGATCGCCCGTGGAACTGCCCCAATGTCCAATCCCCCTCGATCGCAGTTTAGCGCGCACCCCCAAAATTGGCGCTATCCCTAGGTTTTTGCTGGCTTCAATGGCGAGCTGCACTTCCTCGAGTTGCTCGATGACGATAATGGGAGTTTGTCCCAACCGCGTCGCCAGGATGGCGGTTTCCATATATTCTCGGTCTTTGTAGCCGTTGCAGATGAGTAAGGCCCCAGGAGTTTTTAAGGTGGCTAAAGCGATGGTTAGCTCCGGTTTAGAACCCGCTTCTAGCCCAAATTTGTAAGGCTCGCCAAATTTGACGATATCTTCGATGAGGTGACGTTCTTGGTTGCACTTGACGGGGAAAACGCCGCGATAGACCCCGTGGTATTTGTAGCGGGCAATGGCTTTGGCAAAGCAGGCGTTAAGGCGATCGATTCTGTCCTCGAGAATATCAGAAAAGCGAATCAGCAGGGGTAGGTTCAGGTTGCGCTGGCGTAAGGCTTCCACCAGCTCAAACAGGTCCAGACTCCCGCCGCGATCGCCCTTCGGCGAAACCGTCACATCCCCATCCGCATTAATCGAAAAATAGGGTTCCCCCCAACCATTAATGCGATACAGCTCCTCGCTCGCCTCGATACTCCACTTTTTCCCTTTATTCCCCTGTGGCACCAAGGCCCCACCTTTGCCATTGGCAGCGGACCGGTTCGACACCACCACTACCCCTGTATCTTCGTGGTTTGGCTTATTCATCTTGATTATCTCCCGTCTGGGCTCTATTTTCTATCCACATCATAGAGATAACCGGACTCAATCATCTCCCCAGCCCAGTTGATACAGGTTCGTAGTTGGGCTGGGGTCCTCTTTGAGAGGTTCGTATCCCCCCAGACACGGCAATAACAGTCCCTACCCCTCCCAAGTCTCTTTTGCCCTGGCCAATATTTCATCCACCGTTTGCCCTTCATATAGTCGCTGATTCAGAATCGCTTTTGAAAAACTAGCTCTCCCTTGTTGTTAAATTCACCGGAAATCATGCCCGACCACAAACTCCGGTTTCATTAATGCAGACTATCAAGCAGGGGGCATCAGGATGTTTTTCAAACGCTTTTCTTTCCGCTTCTATTTCATCTATGTCTATACAATAATCTCCACTGGTAGGCTCAATGGCCATAAACCAGTTATAATAATCTTTGATTAAAGCAGGTTTGACTTTTTCAAAAATGGCCATACAATCAGCATCAAATTTGGCTATTTCGGCTTTTTGTTTGGCGTGCGTGGCGGCTGAGAGGTGGCGCTGTGGGAATATTATTCCTTGACGATCGGGGGCGCTTTCATATAAGGAAGTCATATATTTTCCTTGGGCAAAAGTGATTTTCTGTTGATTATTATAAGTCACTTCCCGGCAAAAATGGTTTGGGCTGTAGCCCAACTACGAACCTTTCTTTGGGCTGCAGCCCAACTACAACCACATTCTACTCTCAATGAATCTGGGGGGATGTGGCCCCCCCATCTGTTAATTAGCTAGAGACCGCCTCCCCCATCGCCGCTGACCAAATAGTGACATCAACGGCGAGTTTTTTGCCTAATGCCAAAATCCGGCGCAGTTGATAACTACTCCAACAGAATTTCGCCGTGGTGACATTTACGGCTGGTGAAGTGGAGGATATTTCGCTATTCTGGGTGCGGAAACATTGGTCGCCTAAATCTCCTTGCACCCAGTGGAAGTATAACTCTTGGGCACGATCGAGCGCTAAATTCAGATGAAGCTGATTCGCCGCATCTAAGATGCGCTCTAACCGCTGTAAGTCAGGCTCGGCGCTGTCCGGGTTCGCATCATGGAGCAGATGCCAGAGAATGCGGATGACAAGGTGTTCCAGGGTTTTCTTCGCTTCCGGGATATCTAGCTGACAGCGCAGATGTGTGGCTTCATTGGCGATCGCCTCTAACTCCAGCAAACCACCCCAACCGCCATCGGGTCCAGCTTGTTCGCCAATTTCCGCATCCAGAGCCTTAACCGCCATCAAGCAGCGATGAGATAACGCAATTTCCGCCGCCACCTGTAACTCTTTCGGTACAGCTAACTCATCCCGGTGGAAACCCATCATCACGCCATAATTATCGCGATATACCTGAGTATAAAGTTGGTCAAGACGCATCAGAGTTTCCGTAGAAAGCAGGCGCATAATCCGATGCCGTTCTTCCGCAAATAAATCCCGCAGACTGTAAAACTGGCCATCGAAATTCTCATTAATTGCCAGAATTGTGCGAGCGGCGCTCCCTTCCGGTAACACCGCAAACACCTGCTGTTTCATCTGAGTATAAGCCCGCCGTCCCGCGAATGGTTGGATGCAGCAATGGAAATCCCAACCGCCCAAGTGCAGCACCGCAAACATCAACTCCACACTTTCCAGAGTAATCTGGGAAACTAACTGCACCTGACCCACCGCCAGGGTGAGTGGCCCCATCCGCTGGAGCTGATAATCCCGCTGAAGAACTTCATAGCAGTAAACCTGCTGCACCGGGGCATAAGTGGTGAATAAGCCACTGATGGCATAATGTGCCACCACTTGTTCCAAGGTAATCTGAGCCGTTACCACCATATGACGGTAAACAGCGGCGCTATCGCCGAAGAATTCCACATTGCTGGGCGCTTTTTGCAGTTGAGCGACGAAATCGGTTTCTAGCTGCGCCCCAGCCACATCTCCGGCTAATTCAATAGCGCGGGCAGCGTAGCGCAAGATTTGCACCCCTTCCGGGCGGGAGATTTCCTCAAAGAACCAGCCGCAACTGGTGAACATCAATAAGGTGTGACGCTGCATTTCTAGCAACCGCAGGGCGTCCACTTGTTCGGCAGGAGTGAGGATATGGTTTTGGTGGCGAGCTAAGAAGGTTTCCACATTGGCAGGGGAGCGATCGCGCAATACCTGGATATACTCATCCCGAGCCAGCCAGGGGTCACTGAGGAAGCGGCTGCCCTCCGTAGCATACACATCCACCAATTTATCCCGGAGCCAGTTGAGGGCATTGCGCAGGGGACGCCGCCACTGCTGATGCCAACCGCCACCACCACCGCAACCACAATCATCCTGCCACCGGTTCACGCCGTGGCTGCAACTCCAAGCCGTTACCGGCTTCAATTCCACTTCCCAGGTGGGGGTGTTGATGCTCAAATAATGGGCAAAATTCGTGACGGTCCAACCGCGACGGGGGAACTCCTTGGTGAAAGCGTAGGCGAGGCATTTTTCTGTACCGCCTTTGTGGTGGCCAAAAGTTTCCCCATCGGTTGCCACTGCCAGCAGTTGGCTGGGGCGTCCGTCTCCGTGAATGGCCAAACCCAGACGCCCTGCCAGGTGTGCCGAATTGGATAGCACATCGTTAAAGCCCATATCCCGGGAGATGGGGCCGTCGTAGAAAAAGATATCGATATACTGGCGTTCTCCCGTGGCGGGATCGGCGGGGAGAAAACAGCGATAGGGACGGGTGGGGTCGATTTGTCCGCCACCTACTTGGTGCCATTGTGGTTCTGGATCGCTGTCTGTGGGGATGAGGCGGCAGCGTTCGGCTTGGGAAGGTGCGAGGACGGTAAATTTGAAGCCTTCTGCTACCAAGGCTTTGAGGGTGGCCACATCTACAGCGGTTTCCGCCAGCCAAATGCCTTCTGGGTCACGGCCAAAGCGGCTGCGGAAATCGTATTTGCCCCAGCGAATTTGGGTGTATTTGTCCCGCTCGTTGGCTAGGGGCATGATGATGTGATTATAGACCTGGGCGATCGCGTTGCCGTGACCGTTGAGGCGGGCCGCACTTTTTTTATCCGCCTCGAGAATTTGCTTATATACCTCCATGTCGTAGCGTTCCAGCCACGTCATCAAGGTTGGCCCGATATTGAAGCTGAGATATTCGTAGTTATTGACTAGCCCCACCAGCTCGCCACTATCGTTCATCACCCTAGCAAAAGCATTGGGGCGGTAGCATTCGTGATGAATCCGCTCATTCCAATCATGGAAAGGTCCTGCACTGGGTTGGCGCTCGATCGCGTCCAGATAGGGATTCTCCCGGGGTGGCTGATAAAAATGCCCGTGAACCGTTACATATACCCCGGTTGCGGTCATAATCGGGTCTGATGAAGAACCCTCCACCGACGCTACCACCTCATGCCTTGAAGCCGGATCCGGTGTAGTTGCCAAATCTAACGCTGAGGCTGTTTCTAAACTTAGGCCGTCCATATGATTTTATTCCTGATGAAAAGACATAGCATGGTAGCTGCAAAAAGATCCACCACAAAGACACAGAGGGCACGGAGGACCGGGCGGGCGGGAGCAGGCTTTTTTATCTCTGGGATTTCATTACAGACGCGAAGGATTCCGGCGGTCAGCCCTAGGTTGATCTCAGAAATTAATCGCGGCATCCCACGGATTACATCATCCCCCGCCCTGATCTGTAAGTTCGTGGTTAACTTTTTTCAAACTAAGGAGGTGTGGCTTTTACAGTTGCTTCAGGAAATATAACTTATCCATCAATAGATTGTGGCTATCTCCACCGAAAATTCACGGTTTTAAATAAAACTTTAATGTTTGCAACGCAATTTCTGCCTATTTTTAGACAAAAATTTACATTTATATCCTAAAAAATATGCTATGGATATAGCTTAATTGTCCTTTGTCCTTTGTCATTGGTCATTTGTTATTTGTGATTAGACAATGTGACAAGTGACAAGTGTCATTGGTCATTTATCATTGGTAATTGGTGATTTGTCCAATAACTGCGGGACCTTTGAACCAAGGACAGGGGAGCAGGGACCTTCAGACCAGGAACCAGTGACATTGGACAAGTGACATTGGACAAGTGACAAATCACCTGTGTCATTTAACACCAACAACCTGCACAGAGAAATCATTAATGTCAACAAAAAACCTGATTTTCCTGATTTTCCTCATATTTATCCCCATTTCCGTTGCTGCCCACTTCCTAGAATGGGGACCTGTTACGGTGTTCCTCACCGCTGCATTAGGCATCATCCCCCTCGCGGCTTGGATGGGGACCGCTACGGAAGAAATCGCCATCATTGTTGGTCCCACCTTGGGCGGCTTGCTTAATGCCACTTTCGGCAACGCTACGGAACTAATCATCTCCCTGGTGGCATTAAACGCGGGTTTAGTCGGCGTGGTGAAAGCTAGTATCACTGGCTCCATCATTAGCAACTTGCTCCTGGTTTTGGGCTTTTCTATGCTCTTGGGTGGCTTACGCTACAAAGAGCAGACTTTTGAGCCGATCGTGGCTCGCCTCAACGCCAGTGCCATGAACCTGGCAGTTATTGCTATCCTAGTGCCCACAGCGGTAGATGCCACCTCCCCTGGCATCTCTGAGGGAGTCATGCAGAAGCTATCGAGCGGTGTGGCGATCGTCCTCATCATCGTCTATGGACTGACTCTGCTGTTTTCCATGAAAACCCATGCCTATCTCTCCGATGTGGGTGAAGCCGCCAAAGATTCTGAGGAAGGGGAACCCGAAGAAAAACCCAATGTTTTGCTCTGGAGCTGCGTCCTCCTCGGCTGCACCCTCCTAGTGGCTATAGAATCAGAATTACTGGTGGACTCCCTAGAATCCGCTACCTCCTATTTAGGACTCACTACTCTGTTTACCGGTGTGATCCTGGTCCCCATTATTGGTAACGCCGCTGAACACGCCACCGCCGTCACCGTGGCGATGAAAAATAAGATGGATTTGTCATTGAGCGTGGCTCTCGGCTCCTCTTTGCAAATTGCCCTATTTGTCGCCCCAGTCTTGGTCCTCGCTGGCTATTTCATGGGGCAGCCGATGGACTTGGATTTTAACCCTTTTGAGCTGATCGCTGTGGCGGTTGCCGTCTTAATTGCTAATTCTGTCAGTTCTGATGGTCGTTCCGACTGGTTAGAAGGGGCTTTGCTTCTGGCTGCTTATGCGGTTTTGAGTTTGGCTTTCTTCTTCCACCCCGTCATCGACGGTATTGGTTAATTGGCTATTTGTCCTTTGTCCTTGGTCATTTGACAAGGGACTAATGACAAGTGACAAAGGACAAATCACTAATGAAATTAATTGTTATATCAAGCTCTACAGAAATTAACGATGAAATTGCAACTATTACGGCTTTATGTGAATCTGGATTAAAATATTTTCATTTAAGAAAGCCGGGATACAGCCGGGATAAATTAGAAAGGCTTTTGCAGGATATTACCCCTAACTGCCTGCCCAATATTATGATTCATCAATGCCATGAATTAATAAATAGTTATCCTTTGGGGGGGATTCACCATACATCGGCTACTGATTTTAATCCTGATTTGCCTAGAACTATTCACCAAAGTAAATCATTTCATCAATTGGGGGAAATTTCGGGAAATCCGCATCCGTATAATTATGTGTTTTTGAGCCCGATTTATGATAGCATATCTAAGCAGGGATATGCCGCTAAGTTTAAGTTTACAGAATTAGCCCGGTTTTTGCCAAATCAGCAGGGGGTAAGGGAAATTATCGCTCTGGGGGGTGTGGAAGCGGATAAAATCGGGGAACTGCATCAATTGGGTTTTGATGGGGTGGCAGTTTTGGGGGCGATTTGGCGATCGGTGACGGTAAGAGAGAGATTGGAGAAGTTTAGAGAAATTGTGGGGGCAATTGATGGGCTTTAGCCCCCCTTTCAAAGCTATGCCTTACTCACATCTTTCTTAACATCATTAGCCTTGACAGTTGAGATGTCACTTTGATAAAGTAGTAGCCAAGTGGTAGAGATATCATGGAGTCGTTGCAGACCCCGCCAAATGGTTTTCACTCCAGGTTCCC
>DVDU01000045.1 GCA_015296065.1 Oscillatoriaceae cyanobacterium M33_DOE_052
CTCCCCGTCTCCCCGTCTCCCCGTCCCCCCGTCCCCCCATCTCCCCGTCCCTCCTAATCGCACTCACTTCCCGTTCCGGTGGTTATGGCTCCTAAAAGAGTTTGTACCATTACGCAACGTTTGCTCGCGTTAATTGGTTCGCCAGCACTATAATCACTACCAGGGTCGGCAAAGGTGATGATGATGGGTAAGGTTATGGGTGAGGATAGATGATCTGTGCGGAGGGTGCCGGTATAGTCAAATTGAATGGTTCTGGCAGTTGTTAGGGCGGAGGGATTGCAGGTTTGTTGCGCATCAATGGTGTTGGCTGCGGTTCCTCCAGGATTATCTTGAAGATTCGTACACATCAAAACTTGATTTCCTTTGATGTCTAGCTCTTCTCCTATATTTCGCCAATTGCTTTCTGACAGTTCACTGGCCAGGTTAGGATTGAGGGTATTTCCATCGGGCTTATTCGTAAGATGGAAGGCATATTCAGGGACGTAGCCTTGAATTTCAGAGGTATTTTTGTATGTGACCCTAAAACTGACGCTGTAGGGTAGTTGGCGGCTTTTGGCTTCTAACTGGGCTTTTTCTATGGCTCGCTGAGCAGCATTTTGCACCGCATTTACCCGCTGGCGGTTGACAAAGCTAAGCCAGCTCACACTGGCGGTGGCGGCCAAAATTCCAATAATCAGCACCACCACTAAGACTTCCAAAAGGGTAAAACCTTTGGCGGCTTTATGGGGGGAGGGAAATCTAGATTTGATTAAAATTGGCAAGAGATAACTATTATTGGTCATGGGCGACTCTCCGAAAATGTTTTTGGTTAATATCGACCAATTGTTAATCTTTGGTTATTTTGTTAATTCCCACCTATTAACCCAATCCCCTGGACGCGGACGCTACTCATGGGGAAATACACCTTTTTGCTATCGCTGTAGGTAGCGTTATCTTCCATTCGGATCAGAGAATTACCTCGGATAAAGACTTGGGCTATGGGTCTGGAAACAGGAGTATTGCTACTGGCGCTCCTTGAGGCTTGGGGAATACAGGCATAAAAGCTACCTGTACCTGTAGTAGCACTGGCTGGGACTACTTGATTAGTGGGATTCGGGGAGGTGGTGGCGGGGCAACTTGGGGTTAAATTTGCGGAACTGCTTACAGGGCTGGCATCAATATAATCTACTAGAGTGACGATTTGGTTTTGGTCTAAGTTATAGTCCTCGCTATACTTTTCCCAAGCGTCCATCTTCTGGGCGAGAGTGCCTGTGTTATTCTTCAAATCAAACAACTGAAATCCTTTGTCAGGCAAAGCCAGGTAGCTAACACTATCGCTAGTACCCCTGGTTAGGGGTGTATATGGATTATTCTGGCTGGCGGGGTCTGTGGAGACGCCACCGCTCACTTCCCATCGCGCAATCCGCATCGCGTTTGGTGCCCACGTACCAGTGCTATTATCGCTGTTGTTATTAATTAAGTAGTAAACTACCAGGGAAAATACGCTGTAATCTTGGTTTTTGCCCTTATAGCTTCCACAATCTATACTGCCTGGAGGTTCGTTATTTACATCAGTAATTGCATCGGGAAACTTTTCTAGGCAACCAACTTGTTTTTTAGGGGTTGCAGAATTTTTATCATGGTCGATTTCACTGTCTCTCGATAAAAAACGCCGCTTCCAAAAGACGAGGACGGGAGTGCCCGCGTTAACATTGTTATCAATTTTGGGAAGTCTGTTATTATCCCAAAGAGTTTTCACCCCAGCTTGGTCATAAATATAAACTGACTCCTGCATATCCCTGGCGATGTAGTCCAGAGCGGCGGTGATTTCTTGTTCGCTGCGGGTTTTGACTTGTTCCTGGCGGTCTTGTCGCAGCAGGCTATCTACCAATCCCAGCAAGGGCATGATAATCACGCTGGATATCATAATGCCAACCAGCAGCTCGATGAGGGTGAAACCTTTGGGTTTACGAGCTGGTGGGGAGGGTTTTTTGCGGTGGAGTTGGAGTTGCGAGAACATAGTCAGCGCCCTGGGGGTAATGGTTGGGTGATGTCGTGTTTATTTACAGCCACAACTGCTGTGAGTTATTATTTGCATAATGAATCGTTGGCGGAATTTTCACTCAGGCGGCAGCGAAAATCCGTGTATGTGGTAGTACCGGTACTCATTTCTGTGGTGCTTGTGACCAGGGGGGCTTTGCGGTTGCCTTCGCCGCCGGTGAAGGTGGCTTGTACCGAGGCTGTGGTGAGTGGGGTACTGTCTCTGAACGCATCAGCTCGGTAAACCCGCACGAGGAGGGTGTAGCCACGTGTTGCATCATTTGAAAATGCGTTTAATCCCACGCCTTGCACGAGCATATCGGTCATGCTGTTAGCCCTACAGTTTTTATCGCCATCGCCATCAACGCAGTACAAAGTTGATGGGGATTGGCAATAATTCCCATTTTTGCCGTCACAGTTCAAACTGCCGCTGGGCGCAGGGGCATTCGCCAGAGGAGTGTTGCTGACATTGGGATGGTCTAGCTGACCAGTGCGCAGGTGGTCGATATAAGTGCGGGCAGCTTGAGACCCCAGCTCCACCCGGCGAGCCTGGACGCGGGTGGCTACAGCTATGGCCAGCATGGGGGTGATACCCACCAACATAATGGTGACGACGATAATCCCCGCCAGGGATTCGATGATGGTAAAGCCAGCTTGTTCACTGTGGCGCTTGGGTTTTAGAGCGCCACTCAAAAGCAAGTTCAGGATTAATCTTGGTCTTTTGGTCATCATCAGCCTCCATCAGTTAACAGGGGGACAGCTACTAGGTCTTTGATCGGCGCTGATAGCTGGTTGATTGTTTTCATCAATAGCGCACATCAGGGTTTTCACCCAGTCATCATCCCGGTTGATTTCCCGGAAAAATTCACTGGGAGTATCGGTGGTGGGTTTTTCTGTAAATTTTTCGGCGAACAGGTCTGGGGGTTGGGACAGCAGACCGATATCATAACCCCAGTTCCGGTTCGGGGGGTTGAAGTAGGGGATACGACCGGCGGAGTTGAAGTTGCTATAGGGTTGGGTGAAGCCGAAAATGCTGGGATTATTATTCCTCAATGGCTGGTAGGGGGCGGTGGCATATTCGCTCCGACCTAATTGGATGAAGGAACCCAAGATGTTTGTCGTTCTGCTGCTATTGCCACTTAAGGGGCGCCAGTTTTCCATAAACCGGGGCAAGTTTTGTAAACCGCCGTTAGTTTCACCTGTACTAGCTGTTAGTGTTCGTGCGGGAACGTCTTTGGCTCCCACTACCAGGTTAAATGTGTGGTTTTGACCAACTAGAGGCTGCCAATAGGTTTTATCTTTGGTATAGCTTCGCTCATTATTAGGGGTGGAGGTAGTCATTAGGGTTGTGAAGGCAGTAACATCCCCGCTAGGTGGTGCATTGTTATTGCTGATGTAGAGTTGCAAGATTGGAACTAGCAACGGTTGCTCTGTGGTGTTTGCCAATGGTTGCTTGACATAAAACAGAGGTCTGTCATTACCATAAACCGCGTTACCGTTAGTAGTTGGGTTGATGGTGCCACTATTCCTGGTAGTTTTGAACCGTAGGGCGTTAGCCGTAGTGCGAGGTAAGGAACCGCCAGAATATGGATATGCTGCGACATTGCCAGCACCATCTATCCCCAAGGGTTGTGGGAGGCCGTTGGCAGCTGGAGGAGGAGGAGCTAGTACCAGTTGGTGGGTTGTGGTATTGCGCAAAAAAGCTACACGCCTGGGATAGCGTTGATCTGCTGGGTCGAGGGGGGGGCTGGCAGTAGTCCCAGAGAGTAATTTAGCTAATGGTTGGCCAAGTACCTGACTGGCATCTTCTCTTTCAGTAGGATCGAATCTACCATTATCATCACCATCAAGACCCACTACCCAGTCTTCGGGTTGACAGGCAGAAACAGGCAGCTTACGGCAGATTTCCATCACATATTCTGGGAAGTCACCACGGCGTTGCACTGGGGTCACGAAGTTGTTAAAGTAGGAACTATTGGCTGCACTTCCAGCGATCGTAGCGTACTGAGCATCAGTGGGGGTGTCGTCAGTGGTGCCGCTGGTATCAATTCGACCATTACCGTTCAGGTCAAAAACGCGGACGGCAGGGCTGCCACCCATGCTCAAGCCGTTAATCCCGTAGTCATTAGCGAGGAACCCACTGAGGCGGCGAGCAGCTCCAACAGATATTTGATTTTCTGCTACTGAGTCAGTGGTATCGCCATCGCTGTTGAGGTCTAAACCAATGGTAACTTCATCTGTTGTGTTGGTGCCAATGGTTCCACTACCATCGATGTCATAACCGCCGATAACCAAAGGATTACCTGCATTGTTTCTCAGGTCGAAATCGCCTTCATTGCGGAAACCGGGGCGGAAGGTGTTGGACAGCAGGGTGACGGCATCGGCGAGAACCGTGGCGGGGCGCCAGGTGTCGCCTTGGGCACATTTGGAGATGCGGGGGTCATTCTCACGGCAGGCAAAGTTTTCATCAATATTGCTGATGGTGCGTGTGTAGAAGTTGCTCCAATTCCCCGTTAATAGGCTGTCAAATTCTTCCTTGCTGTGCAGGTTGAAATCGCCTTGGACATAAACTGGCTCGTTGCTGACCAAGATGATGCCCTTTTCTTTGACCACATCTGATTGCTTCTGAGGTTTAGTGTCATTTTGGCCGTTACTATCTGCATCATTACGGGCAAGGAATCTGCCGTTAATCAGCATAATGCCGTTGGGACGGCGGGTGGGGTCGAGGAGGAAGTCCGTGGGGCTGAGGAGTTTGCTGCTGTCATCGCTAGTGCTGCGATAGCTCCGGTCTGGTAGAGCGTCGTCCCGTGTGGCGTAGATAATGCCACTGCTGGGCAGGAGGTATTCTGGAGATGGTCCTTTGATGTTAGCAGCCAAACTGATACTTTTGTTGCGCAACAAATTCAGGTCTATCTGTGTAACCCGAATTTCCAGGGGTTGCCGCTCTTCTATGGGTTGGTCATAGTTTCCGGTTAACTCAGCAGCTTGGGTATTGGGCAGCAGGGGGCTGTTGAGGGTGAAAGTTTCGTCAACAGTGGTGCTGGGGTTGTCTTTATCAAGTGCCTTGATTTCCCTGGGGTTGAGGAAACTGATTTCTTTAATTGCCCCGTGGGGAATCACGGAGTCATTGGGGGAGATGCTCCCTGCCAAAATATCCAAGGCACAGAGGGTAGAGTCAATGGCGGATTGGTCAGCTAGAGTCAATTCCTCGCTGTTGGCCAGCTTTTTCAGAGCTTCCCGCAGGGGTTTGTTGGCAAAGCGGCCATCAGGAAATACCATATTGGCTTGCTTTTCCAGGTCACTGCTGCCTGTAAACAACCCAGTAGCGCTGTTGTAAGTGGCCCCGCTGGGGCGAGCAGTGGAGGGTTTGGGATAAGCCACGCCGTTGTTGGATTTGTTTTTCGCACTTTGGGCGGCAGCACCGGTGGGTTTGGTGTAGGATGGTGGTCCCCAGCCGCTCACGTCTGGGAGTCCCGGCGCGTTTCGGGCGGTTTCAAAGTCGGTGGGGTCGTAGTAGCTGCTGATGCAGGCGATCGGTTGCTGGTCGGTGTCTTTGTTTGGGTCTGGATCTTCTGGTGGATCTATAGGGTCTTGGGCGTAGTGATACACTGCGGTTGCCCGCATCCGCAGGTCGCCTTTAGCATATTTGGGGGTGTTAGGGTCAATGGTGGGAGTTTTTGGGGGCGAATTGGTAGTGGTGAGGGGCCAATTAGGCGGTGTCCCACCCCAATCATCCCAAGCTTTACCGTCGTTATCGTAAACTTGTTTCTGCGTCACTCCCGGAGACATAGGCATAGTGTCGGGCCAGACCACAGTCAACTGAGATTCGTCCTCTGTGGTGATTGGGTCGTTTGCTGGTGCTGGTGGCGGTGGTAGGAAGGAGTTGAGGCGCTCATATACACCACCACTGGTGACTACCCGCAGACCGCCTCTACCAGATACAGCGGTTTGGGGTTTAACGGCAGCAGATTTTTCCCAGAAGCCATCTCGGTCTATTGCCCCAACTTCAGGAATTTTGCGCACGCGGGTGGCGCGGGTGCGGGGTTCGGTATCCGGGTCTGTCCACGTTTGGTTAAGTGTTTGAAGGTTATCAGTTTTTGGTGGGTTTGGTGGGCCTTCGACAAACTCGCTGCCATTCCACCAAACGGCGGGCAGGTTGTTACCAACTAGGACTCTATCTCCGAGGAACTGTTCTTTGCCCAAGTTTTTTTGTTTCTCAAATTCCGTTGCTGGGAGTTGAACCAGGTTTAAGTTGGTTGGTCCACCAGCACTGGCAACACCACCACTAAAGTTTGTTGGCCATATCCAGCTATCAATTGGTCGGAGAGTGTCGTTGCTCCCTGCCAGAACAGAACTACCATTTGCACGGCACCAAGGAGCCTGGTCAGCCGGTGGAGCAGGGGATCCGGAGATGGCATTGGCACTATCAGATACTTCCGCAAAGGGAACCTGGCGGGTACGGTTCCGGAAATATGCCTCCAGTTCTTGGCGGCGGACTTTGGCTCGGTCTAAACTGGGATTCTCTTTTAGCTTCTCATCCACTGCCTCGGTGACAGATGTTGGATCGGTGCTTTCTGGGGTTGGACTAGCGGGGTCTCCGATCTGCGCTTCTAATAAGCAAGCGATGCGCTGCTCATAGGCGTTGTTGTTGTATTGTGCTTGTAGAGAAGTGTTGCTGACAGACTGACCCCCGCTGGTGTTATTCTCAATCCGGGGACTTGTATTGGGAATGGTATTAGCACCATTGAATAGATGCACCGCCACTGGGCGGCGATCGGCGTTAGTATCTGACTTACCATTAATCACATTACCACCCACGACGATCTTGCTATTTTCTTGGTCATAGAAGCAAGATTCAGGGGAGCTGACCTGATAAAAATCTAAAGTTGTGCCACTGCCTGTATAAGAAACGATAAAATTACTATTGGCTTGGATGCGTCCGTTGAGGCGCAAGGTGACACCAGGGGTTACTTCTAAGTCGTTGTCATAAACTACAGCATTGTTGGTTAGAGGAATCCGTGACCTGTCTTGCTGGTATTCCAAAGCAGAGAATCCCCCTCCTGCGGTTTTGAGTTCAAACAAATTCTGAGCATGGGGGTTAGTATCAATGTTTGTTAAGTCCGTAATCGGGACATTAACGGCAAATACGTAAAAGCTCTTTTTCAGCTTGGCATCGGACTTGTACCAACCCGAATCTCCCACCAAACTGGCACTGGTGCCCAATGCCCCAGCACATGCAGCATTGCTTCCAGCTTCCACAGGAGGCATAGGAGGAGTTCTTGCATCTAGAGGACTTCTGGCTGTGTTGAATTCTCCTGTTGTCTCATCGCGAGTGGGAGTTTTGAGATAAATCCCGTAGAGAGTGAAGGTATCGAATTTCCCGTTATTATCAGTATCGATGGGAAATCTCCAAGCGGTCTTTATCTCCTCGTTATCTTCGATGGTCGAATCCTCCCCATCAGGTCCGCTTGCCTCAATACCATCTTCATTGTTTATATCATATCTAACTTTGAGACGGGTTTCGTCACCAAAAGTGTAGTCGTCTTCTAAGAGAGCTTGGTAAAGTTTTAAGTCAGTTGGGGTGGTGGCGGGGATGGATGGGTCTGTGTCTTTTTCTCCTCCTAACAAATAGTTTAATTTCGCATTAGCTCTATCTAATGCTGGTTGGGCTGCTGCCAAAACTGCCTGGTTGACCCTAATATTCCGAGCGTTGTTGGCTCTGTCAAAAGAACGCAGGACTATGGCTGATACGACTAATACCACCACCAGCATAATCATGGTGATGGTGGGTAGCACGAAACCCGCCGCCTCCTGCCTTTTCAGTCCTGGTTTCAGGAGTTGCAGCGGTTGTAGTAGCAAGTTACGGAAACTTTTGCCGATACGGCTGGCGAGTTTGGCTATCTGGATCCACCAGTAGTAGATGAGCCGGTTAATTTTGCCCCTGTGTCTTGTTGACATAGCTGCTTTCCTGAGTGAATGGCATCAACCTAGGTTGGGAAAAAGGGTGAAATTGGCTGGCTATTTTACTTTTAGTTTGCTATTTTTATTTGATATAGCTAATGTTATGAAATGATTTGTGAATGTTTTTAATTGTTTCTGCTATTCCAGCCATTGATTCACCGGTGACAGGCGGCAAGCCTGCTGTCCCCTTTTACCTTCCTAACCTGTCCCCGCCACAACGTCAACCGTAATTACCCCAGAGGTAAATTAATTTATGTTAATTTTGGTGTCCGTGATTTTACGGCTGATATGTGGGTGGGTATGAGGTCTGTTTTCAGGATACCCATTTTCTCTGGGAAACATATCACCCCTTGGGGAGATGGGGGGGACGGGGGGCAGGGGAGCAGGGGGGCAGGGGAGCAG
>DVDU01000231.1 GCA_015296065.1 Oscillatoriaceae cyanobacterium M33_DOE_052
ATCCATTACTAAGGACAACCAACACTCGAAAAAAAGACGGCTGTTTAATACTGGATAGTCATTTTTGGGCAAGTCCCTCAAGATGTATTTGAGAATCATGGAGAATGAATATTTAGTCATGCTTAAACTCCTTTTTTTTTTATCTGCGGCTCTCATTATAACATAATTGTGGCTATTTTTACCACTTTTTTATTGACATTCAACACTTCTGGTGGGATGGATATTTGATATTCCACTTTTCAAGAGCGTGTTACCGGGATTGGTGACGATGAAAGCTAATACAGCGATCGGGTTCGTTATGGGCGGACTGGCGCTGTGGTTTATGCAGGAAAAAACCACAAGTTTAGGGGGGCGAAGAACGGCTGGTTGTTGCGCAGTCGTCATGCTAATGATTGGGTTACTGACCCTAATGCAGTACGGATTAAACAGGGACTTTGGCATCGACCAACTAATATTTAAAGAATCAGCAAATGCAGTAGCCACAGCCCACCCAGGACGGATGGCACCGAATACAGCCTTAAATTTTCTTCTCCTGGGTGTGTCTCTGGTGTTGCTGTGGTTGCCCACAGCCAATTATTTAGCCGCCCAATGTTTGACTTTAGTGGCATTTACCATCGCCTTGTTTGGGTTGCTCGGATACATTTATGGCAATTCCTACTTTTACCATTTGGATCGCTCCTTGACAGCGATGGCGCTACACACGGCCATTGCCTTTATACTACTGTGCGCCGCCATCTTATTTGCTAGCCATCACCGAGGGGTGATGGCTGTGGTGACAAGTGTCAGTGCTGGCGGGATGATGGCACGTCAATTGTTACCAGCGGCAATTGTGCTGCCCCCAACCGCCTGCTGGTTGATTTTATCCGGCTACCGATCGGAAATTTACACTGCCGAAATGGGAATATCTCTGTTGGGGATATTAAATGTGGGTATTTTTAGCAGTTTGATTTGGTGGAATGCTGGCAAGCTGAATTTAATCGATCGCCAGCGACGAACCGCAGAAAAGGGAATGGCTCAGGCGCTAGAAGAGCTGAATTTGCGGGTAGAAGAGCGGGAAAAAATGACCGTGGAGCTAGCAGCAGCAGTACATCAAATTACAACTACAATGGACGAGCTGGCCGCATCGGCGGCGACAATGGCGGAGCAAGCCTTGGCAGCAGATGCTCAAGCAAAAACAGCATTTTCTCTGTCGGATCAGGGGATAGCGGCGGCGAGCAAAACCCAGTCGGGAATGGAATTGCTGCAAGAGAAAGTGAGGGGTATTGCCACGGAAATTGCCCGCTGCCAACAGCTTTCTAGTCAAATCAGCAATATTTCTAAAATTGTCAGCGATATTGCCAGTCAGACGAATATGCTGGCTTTGAACGCGGCGATAGAAGCTGTGCGAGCTGGAGAACATGGGAAGAGCTTCGCTGTGGTGGCTAGTGAAATTCGCAAACTGGCGGATCAAAGCCAGACATCAGCAGTAACTATTATGAATTTGGTGGGGGATATTCAGAAAGCGATCGCCTCTACGGTACGGGTGAAAGATGAGGGGATACAAACAGTGACATCGGGGGTGACAGCAGTGGTGGAGACGGCGGGAGCGATCGGCGGGATTTCCAGATCGATCGAGGAAATTTTTGTCAGCAACAAGCAAATTGCCATGACATCCCAGCAGCAAGCCGCTGCTATCAATGAGGCATTCAACGCCATGAATGCGCTTAACCAGCTCGCCCGAGAAACCGCCTTTGGCAAAGGGGACTAATCAGAAATCCCAGACATACAGCAGATGGCAGATTTATGCAGTTACAGGAGCATCACCTCTCGCTCAGCCGTAAGGGTGAAGCATTCGGGGGATAAATTTTGGGTTTTTTGCCTAGAAATGAATCGCCCGAATGCTATGCGCTGCGCGCAGGCAACGCCTACGCCCCTACATGCGGCGGGATTGGCATTGACCACAAAGAACACAAAGAAAGATTCAATCATAATCAGTCTGTGTCCTCCGTGTATTTTGGTCTCGTCTAGACTGAGGGCATATTACAGCACTTTATGAGTCCATTCGTGCTGCTTCACATTATCCTCATTGCGGACAATATTTTCCGCATTGAGTAACCGCTTGCGGTCGAGAGAATATTTGAAATCCCGATAGTCAGTTCCGAGAGGAATTAAAGATTGAGATACAGGACGACGTTTGTAAGTGCGAGCCGCCGCTACTGCCCGATCGGCAAAATCTTCACATAACTGTAACGGCAATCCCCCATTGCTTTCCCCCGTCTGCGCCACAAAACTTGCCGGAATTTTCGCCGTTGTCCCGTCCAGTACCACGCCCATCGTAGTCGCCAAGGCGACTTCATAAGAGGTGGGAATTCCTTTCACCAAAGCCTCCAAGGCGGCTGAGGGGATAGGCTCAACAATTTTCACTTGGTGAACTTCCCCATCTTCCTTGATAAAACAGGTGGATAAACCCACCACGATATAATCTTCAGAAGAAAGGTCAGGGGCGTTGGGATAAGTAGTTGTACCAGTCATATTTCATCCTGTCTCAAAAACCGGCAGACATTGGGTCCGGGTTTCTCAAATGATAAATCTGTTTCTAGAACAGATTCTGGCTGAGAAACCCGGTTTCTATGCCGTACCAAAATTATCGCAGAAAAGCGGTTTCTTGGGTTAGTCGCTCGTAAGCCCGATCGATATACCTTTGACCCCGCAAAAACCCCGTATTGGCACCGGGACAAATAAACGCCAAAGTCTCCGGTGTGAACCGCTCTAGCAAGGCTCTAGTGCTGCGGATCTGGCGGGGCCAGTGAAAAGTTTTGGCAGTACGCAGGGGTACTGGTTTTCCTTCCTGGTTGGGGAGCAAATGGCGTCCGGTAAACAGCACCCCCCCCAAACCGCTATAGTACAAACAGGAACTACCAGGACAGTGGCCCGGAGTCCAAATAGCGGTAGCGGTGGGACTGACGATGTACTCGCTGGCAAAAGTCGTCACCGTCATTTTGGGCAGCAGGTAGGCAATTTGCTCTTGGATGATAATCTCGCAGTTCGTGGCGGTTTGGATTTCTCGGACATGACCGATCGCCCCCCGATGCGTGATAAACAGGGACTTTACCCCTCCCTGGTTCCGCAAGAATTCTTGCACCGTCTCATCCCAAGGGGGACAATCAATCAGGATCAGAGCTTTATTTTCTACAATAAGATAGGCGGTGCCACCTAAAGTCTCCCGGTTGGGGGGAAAGGCAAAAATGCCGTCAAGTACCGCCCGTGGTTGTTTGGACATAACATGGCTTTCTGGTTACTCCTAATTTTAGGATTGATTACATATATAATTTTGCAGCAGCGCGTGGCCAGCTTAACCCGCACGCCGGTGTGGGTGTTGTGGTTGGTGCTGATGATGCCTGCTTTCATCTGGATTGCCTGGATAGAAATCTACGGCAATACTCCCGCCAGCGGTGGCGCCCCTGTAGGTCCCCGTCCGGCCATGCCTCCGGCACTGTTCCTGGGCCCGTTTATTATTTGCCCGATACTGTATTGGATATTGGTTCATCTGGGGCGGCGAGACATGGGGAACTCAGCCAACAGTAGGGGCGAAGAGGGAATCGCCCCTACAATTACCCCCGACGGGACAGAGCCAACACCCCCAACACCGGTAAATGTAGGCGAATCCCCATCAGTGCGGCTCCTCGATGCCCAAGAAGAAGCCCAATTGCGATCGTGTTTTTCTTGGAACACCTATGCGCTCCATCAAATAGACTACCGCCCCCAAGCCGCGATTTGCAAAGGTGCTTTGCGGACGAAGCCGGAACTAGCCTATGAAAGCATTTCCCACAACATCGAGGCCAAATTTAGCGATCGCTTCTGCGTCGTCTTTCAAGAAGATTTCGACGGTAAACCCCTATTCATCCTCGTTCCCAACCCCTACGGAGCGGGCAAGATGCCGCAGGCTCTCAACCAACCGGGTGTATGTTTAGCTTTAGCGGCAATTACCTTATTTACTACCACCGTCGCCGGGGCTCAAATTGCCGGATTTGCCCCTAATGCCCTCAGTGCGGATCCCAAATTATTACTCACTGGCTTGCCCTACGCCCTCGCGCTGATGACCATTCTGGGCTGCCACGAACTTGGTCACTATTTCGCCGCTCGGTTCTACAAAGTCCCAGTGACTCTACCCTACTTTATCCCCTTCCCCATTGTTTTAGGCACTTTTGGCGCCTTCATCCAAATTCGCTCCCCCATGCCCGATCGCAAAGCCCTATTTGACGTAAGCATTGCCGGTCCCTGCGTGGGCTTACTTCTCACCCTGCCGATTCTGATTTGGGGTTTAGCCCACTCCACCGTGGTAGATTTACCAGAGCGTGGCGGCCTCTTTTCCGTTCAAGCCCTCAATCCCAGATTCAGCCTCCTGCTCACCCTGCTGAGCAAACTGGTCATCGGTTCTAGCCTCACCGCTGCCAATGGGATTCACCTTCATCCCGTCGCCGTCGCCGGATATATCGGCTTAATTTTCACCGCCTTAAACCTCATGCCCGTGGGCAGCTTGGATGGGGGCCATATGGTTCATGCTATGTTTGGTCAGCGTAATGGTGCCCTCATCGGCCAAACAGCGCGGATGCTGATGCTGGTTTTAACTTTCGTGCAACCGGACTTTTTGCTCTGGGGGGTGTTTTTATTCCTCATCCCAATTATTGACAGTCCCGCTCTCAACGATGTCACCGAACTTGACAACCGGCGGGATTTTTGCGGTTTATTGGCTTTGACAGTCTTGGCACTGATTATCCTACCCGCACCGAGATTTATTTGATTGTTGCTTGTCTCTGGTCATTTGTACTGGTGACAAAGGACTCTTGGACAAAGGACAAACGACAAAGGACAAATGACATTGGACAAATCACAAATGACAATTCATGTAGTGGGCGGCGGACTGGCGGGAACGGAGGCAGCATGGCAAATCGCGGCTGCAGGGGTGCCAGTGGTCCTGCACGAAATGCGTCCTGTGCGCCTAAGTCCGGCTCATCACAGTGCGGAACTGGCAGAACTGGTGTGTAGTAATTCTTTCGGAGCTAAGGCGAGCGATCGCGCCGCCGGGTTACTCCATGAAGAACTCCGCCAGCTCAACTCCATCATCATCGCCACCGCCGATAAACACCAAGTCCCCGCCGGTGGCGCTCTTGCCGTGGACCGAGGCGTTTTTAGTAGCGAACTCACCGCCACCCTCGCCGCTCACCCCCTCATAGAACTGCGTCGGGGTGAAATCACCCAAATTCCCGAAGGCATCGCCGTCATCACCACCGGTCCGCTCACCACCGAGTCCCTCGCCGCCGACTTGCAGCGGTTTACCGGCATGGAATATATGAGCTTTTTCGACGCCGCCAGTCCCATTGTCATGGGCGAATCGATTAATATGGATATCGCCTTCCGCGCCTCTCGCTACGACAAAGGCGACGCCGACTATATTAACTGCCCCATGAATAAGGAGCAGTATCTGCATTTCTGGACTACTCTGTGCCAAGCCGAACAGGCGGAGTTAAAAGAATTTGAGCGCGAAACGGCGAAATTTTTTGAAGCCTGTTTGCCGATCGAAGAAATGGCGAAACGGGGAGAAGATACCATGCGCTATGGGCCATTAAAACCAGTGGGGTTAACCGATACCCGCACCGGGGAACGGTCCTATGCCGTGGTGCAACTGCGCCAAGAAGATAAAGCCGGACAACTGTGGAATATGGTAGGTTTCCAAACTAACCTGCGTTGGGGGGAGCAAACGCGGGTGTTTCGGCTGATTCCCGGTTTAGAAAATGCCGAATTTGTCAGAATGGGGGTGATGCACCGCAATACTTTTATCAATTCTCCAGAATTGCTTCATCCCACCCTCCAGTTTCGTCAACGTCCCACCCTCCTCGCTGCTGGTCAGATTAGCGGGACCGAAGGCTACACCGCCGCCGCCGCTGGGGGATGGTTGGCGGGGACCAATGCCGCCCGGTTGGCTCTAGGGTTGACACCAGTGCAGTTGCCCCCCACAACGATGATGGGAGCTTTGTTTGAGTTTATCAGTTCCGCTTCGCCCAAGCATTTTCAGCCGATGCCCCCCAATTTTGGAATTATGCCGGAATTAGGGGTGAAAATTCGGGCTAAGCAGGAGCGTTATGGTGCCTACCGCGATCGCTCCTTAGCCGACCTCACCCAATGGCGTCGCTCCGTCCTTCAGCTCCCCCTCCCCGTTTAAACTGGAAAAAATTAAGTATTTATACTTATAGACAATTGACTCTATCCATGCTATATTAGAAATTCGTGAGGGCATGTAGCTCAGTGGATAGAGCATCAGATTCCGGTTCTGAGGGTCGGGGGTTCAAATCCCTCCATGCTCGTTAGATAATTGATAATTGACAATTGATAATTGACAATTGATAATTGTCAATTGTCAATTGTTAAGGTCAAGTGGCACTGACAGGATGAGAAGCGAAGCGGGAAACCAGCCAAGCTAAGCTATCCTGAGCAGTACCAGGCCCAACGCCGTAACAGGAACGCTTGCGCCAACCAATAATGGGGAGATGACCAACTCTGGCTTCCAGGGAAAAGTTGATCTCGTCGTAGTAGAGCCAGTTGTTATTGATGCGCCAACCGACTCGATCGCAAAACGCCGTATAATCCCCCCCCGAATTATCCCAAATTCCCTGCTGCACTCGGAAACCAAACCGACCGCCGCTGTAATTTTCCCATAGCCAGTCGATCGTCCCCAAATCCGTACCCGGAAAATTATAAATATCCTCCCAACTCAGCCAACCTTGCTCCTCCCGCTGCGCCAACCGCAGAAAAATCTCCCAAGTTTTTTCATCCGCTTGGCGCCATTTCCCCTTCGCCAGTAGCGCTTCCAAACCGCTATAGTCCATTCCCACTTCTGACGCCAAATGGGAACTGTGAGTTTGCTGGTAATAATTAGCATGGAGCCATTGCTGCAACTCCCAAATATTTTGCTGCATCTGCTCTGGGGAATTCTGCTCTAGGCGGGAAATCAGCCACTCTACCTGAGATTGGATGTAATACCGATAGTCCCTTTCCGTGGTTAACTCCCCCCTGAGCGCCTCCCAATCTCGCGCCGCCTCATTAATTTGCCCTTGCAACTGCTCTAAACGCTCTTCCAGAGGAGATTTTGGCGAGATGGAGGGAGATAATTTATCAGCCAATGCCTGATACTTTTGCCACATTTCTCTAGCCCAGTCCAGATGGGAACGTTGCTGCTGCTGAAACATCAGGCGAAATTTACCCGTGCGCGGTAAATCCACCGGTTGCAAATCCCAATTGCAAACAGAGCAACGCTCCGCCTTCCCCTCCATATATTCAGTATTGCACACCGGACATTGTGTCATATCCCGCACACCCGCCATAATCTCCCTTGAATTGCGTTCTTAGTTGGGCTTCAGCCCAAAAAAAAGTTCGTAGTTGGGCTTCAGCCCTCTGGCTTAAACTACTTTCCCAAGATTGGGCTAAAGCCCAACTACGAACCTATATCCTGCTGATTCTAAACTCCCACGAGAGCGACCTCTGGGGTACTCGTGATAGTCACCATTTCTGCTAAATCAGCAGCATATATTTCACAAGAATTATTCGGACTTTCTATCAATTTCACCTTATGCAGTTCTGCACCCAGGTTTATGATAGGGTTTTTGAGGATACTAGCGATATACACAGCGATATTTTCTGCCGTAGGTACTACTTCCGCAAAATAGGGAATATCTTTGTTAAGAAAAGTGTGGTCTAGAGGTTCCACCACTAGGTCTTCCAGCACTTTTTCCAATGCTACCAAATCTACCAGCATCCCGGTGCGGTTGTCTATCTCACCTTTTACCGTCACTTCTAGGTGATAGTTATGACCATGACCATTAGGACGGGCGCACTTACCATAAATCTCGCAATTTTCCTCATAAGTGAGAGAATTTAAAGCTAATCGGTGCGCCGCACTAAAATGAGTACCTACCGTCAAATATGCTTCCATCCCTTTTCCTTCGTAATCAGCCCAGAGTTGGGGGTGTTCAAATAACTGAATATTCACTAGCGGTAAGTGAGGCGCTAAGCGCTGCCAAATTACCCGCGCTAGATTTTCCGTGGTGGGTAGGGTCTGGCTGAATTCTGGCCACACCTCATTTAAGTGAGAAAAATCTAGGGGTTGGGTAACTTCTCGTTTAATTACCTGCTTGACATCGGAGAGGTTTAGTACCATGCCGTAGCGATCGAGTTCCCCGAGCATAGAAACATACAGAACATAATTATGGCCATGTCCCATTGGCTGAGTGCATAAACCAAACCGCTGCTGGTTTTCCGTTGCACTCAGTTCTGGGAGCCAGTATCTGTGACTGGCCGAAAAGAGCGATCGCCGCTTTATGATACATTTCATCAGGAGTTGTAAATTTATGTAAACTTACGCTAATTTCAGCATAAACCAATTCCTGACTGAAAACTCAATGACAAACTCCAAAAAAATCGCATTTATTTGCGAAACCAATCACAAACAGCGGCATTCACAGCCTAGCGCAACACATCTCTCATGGCAGCTTGAGCCTCTTCGCGCAAACCGGCGGCGATTCCAAACAGCTCTTGGCCATTGTGCAAGTAGTGTTCATCATAGCTGCGGGTGAAAAATTCCAGCTCATCGATGCCATCGGTGAGGCGATCGAGACAATAATACAAATGAGCCGCCACCCCAGCCACATTAGAAGGGTTAGGCATCGAGCGAAAAGACTGCTGCGCTCGTCCCAAAGAAGAGCGGCACATATTGAGATAACTTTGAAAAGCCCCCAGTAAGTCATCATCAAAAGGGTCAGCCGATAGCTGGTCCACCTCTTGCTCCAAAGAATTCAGAATCGTTAACAGCATCCGGTTGACCGGTTGATAGACCTGAGTCAGCCATTGGTGCAAATGTTCATCAGCATGGCGAGCCGTTTCTCGATGCTGCCGGTGCTGGCTGCTTTGCGCCCCCGCCGCCCTCCTATTCGCACTATAGCCGTTACTGGCACTGTCCGATCGGCCAGACTGCCGCTGCTGCAAATCATAATGCTGCCGCCGCTGTCTGTCCTTTAGC
Organism: Oscillatoriaceae cyanobacterium M33_DOE_052; assembly: GCA_015296065.1. Classification (GTDB taxonomy): domain Bacteria; phylum Cyanobacteriota; class Cyanobacteriia; order Cyanobacteriales; family Laspinemataceae; genus Koinonema. Next base: position 9,050 of record DVDU01000231.1, read on the forward strand.
ACCTCATAAGCCGCATTAATGCGGATAATGTCGCGATCGTCCTCCAACTCGTGATTACTGTCGGGATGAAACAACTTCACCAAGCGGCGGTAGGCTTGCTTGATTTCCTCTGGCGTCGCCGAGGGAGAAACCTTCAGCGTCTCGTAGTGATTATGGTATTCCGTCATAATCTGAACTTAACTTTGACTTACCCTTTAGATTTTAAGAAGCAACACCCCCAGCCACCCAAAAGCCACAACCAGACCCCCCAGGTATCTACCCCCTCCCAAATGCCGCCACGCCCTGATTTCCCTAATTTCCACAAACCTAGGAACAATTTTCCCATACTATCCCGTCCCCAAGCCCGTTGCCCCAGAGCTGCCATAGCTTTTGCTGTCGCGACATCAAACCCCCCTACCCCATACTCTCGCTCTTACCCATCCAGTTAATTGATGGATGCTACCCCCGAAAGCCAACCATCGCTAACACCTATTGGCAGGCACTGAGGCGAAGTGCATGTTACCATCAAAACCGGAAAACTGGACTTAAATTCTTGGCGGGGTCCAAGTTTTCCTCCCCAAAACAATGGGTGCTACCCCCCAAAGCTGAAGTATCCCCCACACCCGAAGGTACAACTAGCAGGAAATCAAAATCCTGCAGTTTCAACCTTCCACCCAGAGGCTGGTGTCTAGTTTAGATATTTAAACTGCACACCCTCCCCAAGGCGGCATTAGTCAGCCCAACCATAGCCAACAGTTGTTACCCCCGCTATTGGGAGTTTTAGGAGTGAACGTGAATTCTCATTTATTACGTCTCAGTTTTTTTAGCAGCTTGGTTTCCTTGGTGCTGCTTGACCCAAGTCCCAGTTTAGCCAACGCCGACTTACTGACGGGGGTTAAACCCGCTTCTGGTTCTGCGACATTACCCATAAGCGACACCACGGCAACACCCATAAGTGACACCATCCCCACCCTCGCCTTTCAAGCTCAAGGCGCCATCTACACCCGCGAGCAACTCTCGCAACTGCTGCTGGTACTGCGAGAAATAGACAACCTCCGCCTCCGCCGCGAACAAACTGAGGAAATCCAAGCTCTAATTAAAGACCTAGAGCAACTCCAAGCCCGAGGCCGTGCCGAGGTCCAGCTATCTCCTCCGCAAACCGAACAAATCGCTAAACTCCTGGAGTCCCTCACCCCAGAAGAAATACAACGTATCGACCAAGCCTTGCAGCAGCCTCAAGTGCAAGTTGCCCTCCTCAGCCAGCAAGAGCTGCAAGACCTACTATCCCTCTTCCGGCAAATCCAGGAACAACAACTCAGACCCCGCCAAACCGAAGAAATCCAATCTTTAATTGAATATTTGGAACGGCTACAAGCGGAAAAACCCGAAGGCGAAGTCATCCTCTCTACTGATAGAGCTGAAGAAATTCAGCGAATCGTTGACTCTCTCACCCCAGCGGAGAGGGAGAGTCTCGGTGACAGCAGGGAATCGTTACTGGGAATACCCAAGCGCCTTAACCCCGAGCAAATGGAACAGCTCCTCCTGGTGATGCGCGAAATCCAAAAACTCGACCTCAACCAGGCGCAAAATCAGCAAGTCACATCGATCATTGCTGACTTAGAGCAGCTCCAATCCCGAGGAGACGCCGAGGTAGAACTGACTACGGCTCAACTCGACCAAATAGATAACCTCGTCCAGTCTCTTACTCCCGCTCAATTTGACCAGTTGAGCCGCGCTCTCCCGGAAACTGAAGCTCGAGTTTTTACCGCCGAAGAGTTCGATCGGCTCGTCCGCATCTTCCGCGCTGCTGAAGAACTAGAACTCGATTCCGCACAGGCGGAAGAAGTGCAAAAGTGGCTGAGAGTCCTAGAAGCTCGCCAAGCGGAAGAGCAAGAACTCTACCTCCTCACTGGTGACCAAGTAGCAGCTCTAGAAAATATCCTCAACTCCTTTAACCAATCCCAGCTACGCAAAATCGGCAGAGCGATCGGCGGCGTCGGCGTCAGCCCCTCCGTATCCATTCTCACCCCCGTAGGTTTTGGCGGTTACTATGGCAACGCTTCTGCTGGTATCGTCTTCGTCCACCGCACCCGCTTTACCCGCAAAGCCGATGCCTCCTTCTCCGCCTCCGTCGGCTTAGGCGACCCAGAAACATATCTCGGACTAGATGCGTCAGTTGCGGTGACTGGGTTAAGCGACGACGTGGGCGAACAAGATAACTTTGGGGGTGGCTCCATCAGCTTCCAAGTCAGCCGCACCCTGCCCAATAACTTTGGTATTGGCGCAGGAATGCAAAATATCATCAGGTGGCGTTCCGGCGCCAGCGACAACGGCGCCAGCACCTATGTGGTACTCAGCAAAATCCAGCCCCTCAAGCAGGATTTAAGCCAACCCCTGAGCCTTGCCTATTTTTCCGTAGGATTGGGCAATGGCATCTACCGTTCTGAAGATGATTTCACCCCAGACGACGACTTAGGCGGAACCCCATTTAATTTTTTTGGTAGCTTCGCCGTCAACTTACGGGAAAATATTAACGGCATCGTGGAATGGACTGGTCAAGACTTATCTTTGGGTATGTCCATCATTCCTATCAAAGACGTGCCATTAGTCTTCACCCCTTCTTTTATTGATGTCACAGGCACTGCTGGGGATGGGGTGCGATTCAACGCCAGTTTAGTTTACAGCATTGCTTTTTAAATCAGTAACTGCCCATTTCTCCCCAATAGACGAGACCTCACTTTCTTCAATTCCAAATTAAACGAGTTGGTGGGCAATTACCACCAAAAGGCGAGCTTAAACTTAGGTGGGCAATGCCCACCCTACAAACTAAACACCAGAATTTATGTTATAATGAGGAGGTGAGGTAGTATTTAATATTTATTTCATAAATCTGAACCATCATCCCTCGACCAATGTACCTGGTGAAACTGCATTCTTGGGGTAGTGTTTATCCGCTCATCAAGTAGGGTGGGCAATATCCACCAAAAAGCTATAACTTGGAAGTTGAGGCAATGATGGGCAATGCCCACCCTACAAACTAAACTGTAGAGAAAAATCCCCGCCATTCCCCAAGGCGTTGGGAGATAGGGCGCTAAACCAGTGTTTGCGAAGCGAAAAAGATCAGTTACTACAGGTTTTTGCCGGTTACTACCTGTATTTGATAAAAACCGGCTAAACTGTCCACAGGAAGTGGCCGCACCCGCCCTGCTTCCTCCCCTGAATATCAACAGGGGCCATCAGCGGGATTTGTGAAGATGAACGGAAAACAGCGATTCTCAGACCTAAAAGCGCCTATCAGCCGCGTCTTGTTGGTGGGCATGGCTGCCAGTGCAGCTTCTGTGGTGACGGTGACACCCCCTGCCGGGGCGCAAACAGTATCTCCCGTCTCCCCCACAGTGGTTAACCCCACAGTACCTAGCACCCCTGACCTGGGTGGCACCCCCTTAACTGGCGGTAGCCCGGTAACTCCCCCAGTAGAACCCCCGGTAACTCCACCAGTGGAACCCCCAGTAACTCCACCAGTGACGCCGCCCGTCGCGCCACCAGTGACGCCCCCAGTCGCGCCACCAGTGACGCCGCCCGTCGCGCCACCAGTGACGCCGCCCGTCGCGCCACCAGTGACGCCGCCCGTCGCGCCACCAGTGACGCCGCCCGTCGCGCCACCAGTGACGCCGC
>DVDU01000207.1 GCA_015296065.1 Oscillatoriaceae cyanobacterium M33_DOE_052
CCCCCGTTCCCCCCGTCCCCTAGGGTGATGGTGTAGCCGTAGGAGTGGGAGTGGGAGTGGGAGTGGGAGTCTCGCTGGCGAGCTGTTTGATTTGGTCGCGATACCGAGCGGGGGATAGTTCGGTGGCGGTGGCGAATAGCTTGGTAGCTTCATCGCCTTTGCCTTGGCGTTGCAGAATCAGAGCTTTGCCCAAAAAGGGGCGAAAGTCTTTGGCGTCGGTTTTGATGGCTTCGTCGTACACCGCGATCGCCTCTGCATAGCGTTGTTCATTGGTGTAAACTTCGGCCAAAATCATCTGCACGGAAACAATATTGATGCTTCCGGGCTGAATTTCATTAGTTTGGGGGGCAGTCTTGAGGGTGTCTTGCAGCAGTCCGATCGCGGTTTCTGGCTGTTTTTGTTCCTGCAGCAGGTTAACCATCCCTTGCAAAGCCTTAATATTCCCCGGTTGAGATTTGAGGATTTGCCGGTAGGTCCCCGCTGACCCTTCCCGATCGCCCGTTTGCTGCTTCGCTTGTGCCAGCAACACCGCATAATCAGTTTCCTGGGGCTCCAGCTTCACCAATTTTTCCAGAGCCAGGATACTCCCAGGCAAATCATTTAACTTCAGCCTGGTTTCCAACAGTCCCCGCAAAGCCGTTTTATTTTCCGGTTCCCGCTGCAAAACCATTTCATAACCCTTGGCAGTGGCTTCTAGCTGCTCCTTCTCCGACTTTTGGGCTGTCTGCGTCGCATTCGGGGTGGACTGAGCATTATCCGCCGTCGCCTCCACTACTCCTTTAATAATCGGAGCTGCTCCCAACCCCAGAAAAGCGATTAGCCCCAAGGCCATCACCAAGTTAACAAACCAACGATTGCGTTTTTCTGACACAATATTAAACCACATTCGACTTGATTTTAATATTATTCCCCAGTTGGAGCCACTTGCCCCCCGGAGTCGGGGCAACCACCCTAGCTGACGCGATGGCTGACGCCGTTCGGCAAGCTCAGGGGAAACCGGGGGGATTGCTCCCACTCCCCTGGGAGTATCTCACATATCAAACCTTTAATTTAGTGAGATGAAATATCACGATAAGTTGCTCACATGGTTGATGGTGCGTCTGGGTCAGAGCAAATACCATATTGATGTCAAATGATTTCATAAATTTTCGCCCAGAAAAAAATCAAGCCCAAGTGAATTTATGAAAAAATTATCCAATAAATTTCCGGCAGGAAATATCATCTAAAATCAAAAAAATCAAGGGATAAATATTTCCATAAATTGCTAATTGTCCATATATTGCTCTAACGGCCATAATGGCAGTGGGATCCGGAAGAACGGAAACAGGAAACTGTCAGGCTTCCCGATCGCTAAGATATAGTAGATTCAATAGGGCAGGAGTCTTTTTCGCCTGCCCTGCACAAACTGTGCGGATTATTCCGTAACTGGGTTGGATTCTGTAAAATAAGCAGACTGATGCCCAGCAGCCCCAGCCTCAAGGGAGGCGTGAAAGTCATGGCTCTGTTTTCTCCCGATCGGGGGTCGAAAAGAGTCAGGACATCTGGCTGGTGGAGTAACGCTTCGGTCTTCACTGTAGGGGCTTTCTCTCGGAAAGCTCTGGCGGCAATAGCCGCTGAGGACTCAAGTCTGTATGGTAAAAGTGTCTTTACTTTTAGTCTGTCTGGATGTGTCTCCGCCGCAAGGAGGTTATATGAATTCCTCTGTGAATGATTTTTCCGATTCGTCCAAATCTAAAAAATCTGGCCAATCTCGTTCTACCGAGTTAGCCACGAACTCGCCGGAGATGCCACCGGCGTTGGACCAGGGGGCGATCGATGCCGTCGCCCCCCCGCCACCCGAAGAGCCGCCAAACAACGCGACAGCCGAGGAGGTTACAACTCCGGAGGTGGCGCCAGAAACATCCCCAGATCCGATGGTGGTGGCTGGGGATAGGGATGTCACTGCTGATCCTGACTCAGAAGAGGCGCCAGACAACTGGGAAATGGCCGTGATGCGCCAGCATCCGATTCCTCCGCCTTCTGAACCCAAGCAATATCGAGCGATCGGCTTGGTGAAGGGGCGTTACTTGGCTTCTGAAGAGCAGTTCACCAAAGGCAACCTAGTCACACCCGATGGCGCCGAAATTAACGCGGTTTTGTTGGGGCGAGTGATGAGTTTGGTCAAAAACCACCTAAATCTAGAACAAGACCACCTATGGGTTGTCTATCCCCGCACTAGGCAGAAAGAAGGCAACTTGCACGCCCAAATTATGGGGGTTTGGGAGCCAGAGCAACTGAGCCAGGAGGATGAGGAAGCAATGGCGGCTGGTGAGTCGCCAGAGGTGCCCGCATCTGCTACCGATACCCCCGCAGAGGCCCTGACCCCAAATGAGGCAGGAGCCGCTGATGAATACCCGCCGGTGGAAGATGGTTATTTTTCGATTCGGGGGGAAATCGTGTATCAATCCCAGGAGGAGGGATACGCGATCGTCAAAATCAAGCAGTCTCCCCGCAAAGACCCCGACAAGCCAAAGTTTTTCAAATTAAAGCTCTATGGCACGATCGAGGGGAAAGCTGTAGGTCATTTCTGGGACTTCCATGTGCAGCGGCGTGGTGACGACCTCACCATCTTGCAGGGAAATGATATGGGAGAAGTGCAAGCACGCCGGAAGCCGATGCGCAAGGGTGGGCGTCCGGGGGGTCAAAGACCTGGGGGCAGGCGGTTTGACCATTATGAGTCCAAACGGATTCCCGATGCTTCCTCAGAGCGTAAAGAAGCTCTGCCCAAACCCACGGTGAAGCGGAACCAACCGCAGCAGGATTCTCAGGCATCGCCCACATAGCTAGCGCCAGAAAAAAGAAGGGCGAAGCACCCCAGTCATCAGTGGCCGGTTAGATCCGGAGATTCTTCGCCGGTGTGCTTCGCCCCTACAGGATGGAATTGATATCAATTGATATCAATTGTCAATCGAGGTTGATTTGAGAGCCCCAAAAATTTTGGGGCATAAAAGACCGGTCCATCGGAATGGGAGCTACGGGCTCGGTGAGGGTAAACTGGCCCGATGCCATCCACTGTTTCAATTCCAAGGCGACTTGACGGGATAAGTAGATACTGGCTAGGGGGGCAACCCGCACGGGTTTGCCCTCTATTTTAATTTTGCCGGTTTTGAGCTGGGCGTAGTTGACCAGACCGAAGGTGGGACGCACCCGCCGGGGGATAGAGAAATCCACTACCGGAGCCACGATGTCTTCATCCCGAACGGCACACCGCTGGATGACTTCTTCGTTGAGGACGGGGAGGGGAACGCCGACTCCCAGCATTAATGAGGGTCCGTAGTTTTTGAAGTAGCAACCGCGCACCCATTTGGGCTGCATCAGCTTGGCATCGCCGATGAGGGCAAGGGTGGCGGCTGGCCCGATCGGCGTTTGATTCGGGAGGCGTTTTTGTTTGGGGTTATGTTGGGTGCCTTCCCAGGAGACGTAACCTACACCACCGCCTAGGAAAATGCGGCTGCCAATGCCAATTAACTTTAATTCCGGGTCGTTAAGGAGGGGGGAGAGGGCGCCACTGTTGCAGTAAACAGCGTTACCGAGGCGGGGTTGCAACGGTCCGAGGTAGGTGTACAGTGTCCGATCGCCCGAGTTCGCTCCCACAATAAAATTTTGGTACAAATTCCGGGGATTGTACAAGTAAAACTGGTTAATCGTCTCCCGGGAGATAGTGGCTTCAAAAGAAGTTTGGGGATAGCAGTCCGTGGCTTGACCAATCGCTCGCAGATGAATCGGTTTGCCCGCAATCAAATCCTCGATCACGTGACCGCCCCCCCGCTCCCGGGCTTCTTCCCCGTCCAAGGTAACGCCTTCCTCGCCTTCGGTCATTTGACCAGCCCCGATATACAGGTCCACGGCGCCAAAACCGCTATAGGCTAAAACTCCATCCAGCCAGCAGCGACGAATTTTGATTGGGGGGTCTGTATGCCCGAGGTTAATCATCGCCCCGGAACATTCCATCGGCTCAAAGGTGCCTGTGGCGATCGCGTCCACCTGTTGCGCCGCTTTCGCCACCCCAATTTCCGCCACCCGGGCTTTTAATTCTTCCAAAGTCCAAATCACCGCCCGCTGGCGGCTGATTTTATCGTTAATTTCAGCAATAGTGCGCACTGCAGTTTAGGTATTTTCAGTATTTTGTGCCTGGTCATCTGGAGTTGCTCTTGGAGGTGGGGGAGGTGTGTCTGGTGGATCCGGGGTATCTGGTGTGGAAGGTGGGGGAGAAAGATTGCTTCCCACACTCCCCACACTCTCCACACTCCCCACACTCCCCACACTCCCCACACTCCCCGTCTCCCCATCGCCGGGTCCCCCGGTTCTGGGATAAATTTGCCATTGGTCCAGTACATCTTTAATTAAGACTTCTTGCAGCCAGACTTGGGCCACCACAGTCAGGGGTAGGGCTAGGACTAACCCCAAAAAGCCAAAGAAGGTGGCGAAAAATAGCTGGGAGAACAAGGTGAGAGCGGGGAGCAGGGAGACTTGCTGTGCCATCACAAAGGGAGTGAGAAACTGGCTTTCTACCTGCTGCAAACCAATGTATAAAAGCAAGACCCCGCCACATTTCCAGGGGTCGTCGAGGAGAGATATGGCGAGCGGTGGGATGACGCTAAGGGTTGGTCCGATATTGGGAATGAAGTTTAACAATCCCGCTAATACTCCATTCGCCACTGCCAGACGTACTCCCAATAACGACAACCCAATCCAGCTACAGATAGCAATTACGGTCATACTCACGAGCATCCCAATCATCCAGCCTCCGAGAGCTTCGTCGCAGCGATCCAAAATTTCCTCCACCCGTCGCCGGTAAAATGAGGGAAATAGTCGCACGAAGGCGCGCCGATATACTATGGGTTCTGCCACAATCATTATGGATAAAATTACCACTAGCAAAAAGCCGAAGAACACGGCGACGGTGTTGCCAACGAATCCCACGGTGCCGCCAATAAAGGAACCAGACCCCTCCGCTAGCTGATTTACCAGATTTCTCAGTTGTTGGAGCAAGTCTTCTACTTTCACTTTTTCTAGAACCAATTGCCCTAATTCACCGGAAAACTGATATTGGAGCTGTTCAAACCAATCGTTTAACCTCTCGATGCCTTTATTGATGCCTTCAGGGACTCTTTGGGTGAGCTGTTGGAACTCTTGACCGAATGGGGGAACTATGAGCAATCCAAAGATGACGAATACCAGGATGAAGCTACTAATGGCGAGGAACACGGCTCCGCTGCGCTTGATGGTCAACCGCCGTTGCAAATATCGGGCTAACCGATTTAAGGCTGTAGCCAAAACAACGGCGGCAAATGCCAGCAGTAGTATTTGCTTAATCTGCCACAAAATGTATAGGGAAAGGATAAAAGCTAGCAAGCCAATCCACTGACCTAGGTTCACGAACTTAGCTCCCCAAATATCTATCGGATGATTCTATCGCCTTGGGGGGGTCTCAATCTGGCGAGGGGAATCTTTTCTGGGATTAACCCCCGCTGCCCCAGTTCTGACGCTAATGCTGCTGCCATGCCCGCCACCCTAGAATTGCGGCTATGAGTAATGGGGGCAGTAGCACTAATGTGAGGGCGATCGGGCTGGTGGCAGGAATGTTTAATGCTGGTCCGCCAGTGACGATCGCCACGGCAATTGCCCCCGATGCCACAATCACTTTTGCCAAAAAAGCGTTATTGCTATTCATCATATTTGGTTGCAGCTTATATACTGGATCATACCCCTGGATATTTGCCAGTTTACTACCTGGGGGCTCAAGATTGACTCTGACTTTTCCCTTGCCATCGCTCTCCCCCAAGTGTTGCGCATCCCGTTGGCTGGTATTTGATTTACCAGTTCCGCTCACCAGGAGGCAGAACTAACTGGTAATTTTCACTCGGTTAACTGCGCCTGACTAATCGCCAAAAGTCTGGCTAGGGATTCCCTGATTTCCGGTAGCTGTATATAGGCATCGGCTGCCTCAATTAAATTGGCGATGTTTTCGGGACTGGCATCGTCCATATCATCGCTTAATCTTTTGTTCGTCAGCTTTCTGTCTAGGGGAAATTGCAGGCGTAAATACCGCACGTCATCACCTATTACTTGCTTTGTAATGTAATCGTAAATATCTGAAGGCGCATCGGTCATTACTTTGACTACCCTTCCTTTCCAAATCCACTGAATGGAACCCCATTTGCTTGCCGATTCCCAAGGAATCACCCTGGTGGGGTCGCCGGTGCCTACGGATAGTACCCGCAATTCTGATATCTGGTTGCCTAGTCTTAAGGCTGCTGCTACGGCGCAAGCGGTGGGGTTGTTGGCGGCTAAACCCCCGTCGATCGCGCTGTAAATTTTGCCCGCTACTTCCAGTTTATGCGCGGGAAAAAATGTGGGAGCGGCGGTGGAGCAAACGCAGGCTTCCCACAAAGGCACGGCGGCAAATTTATCTCCCCAGCTTTTAAAAATTATTGGTTCCCGTTCAATTGTATCATAGCTGGTAATTAACAGTCGTGGTTGCGCAATTTCTCCGATTTTTTTATCTCCCAGCAGTTCTTTGATTACCTCGATTAATCCGATTTCAGAAAATTTGGGTGCCCAAGGTCCATATCTCAAGATTAAGGGCAATCGCTGAAAATTCCAGCCGCTTTCATAGGGAAATACTATTTGGGCTTTGTTCCGGTATAGTTGGACAATCTGATGGGCGGGAATGCCGCAGGCGATCGCCGCCGCCAACATCGCTCCGGTAGAAGTCCCTGCGATTAAATCAAAATACTCGTGCAGGGGTTGGTTGAGCTGTTGTTCCAGGTGTACCAACATCCGCGCCGCCAGCACTCCCCTGACACCACCACCATCTAAGCTCAAAATCTTGTAAGCCAATTTTTATCCTCCTCAACCACCCTAGAAGTAGATAAAGCCAACCTTTCCCCACCTAGATTAACCTACATCGTCTTGTGCCTGCCATCCATCGCGGCGGCGCAGGATCTCTACTGTGATTTTGCCGCTAAAGTCCGGGATGGGGGCCGCTAGTTTGCTCAGTCTGACTTGCACCTCCGCCACTGGGTCTGATGCGAGGATGGCAGCGGCGATCGCTTCCGCCAATGCCTCCAGCAAGGAAAACCGGGACTTTTGCACCAGATGTCTCACTAGCCCGATCGTCCCTCGATAATCCAAGGTATCTTCTATCTTGTCGCTTTGCCCCGATGCTGCCAAATCCAGACTCATCTTTAAATCCACCTCAAACCACTGTCCTAGGACCCTTTCCTCTGGCAACAACCCGGTATAGCCATAGCATCTTATGCCTGTAATTTCAATCCCATCCATAATCAATTAGCCAACTTTTTCCGATTTTTATTACTATCTTATTCCCACCCCCATCCTACATCTCAAATTTTTTGAAAATTTTTAATAATTTCTCATAGATAGCAAGAGCCATATAGATTAGGAAATCAAGAAGTTGATTGTCCTAACTAAACTGGCTACTGCTATATTTCTGATGTGGAATATTTTCAGCAAAAACTGGCAAATCAACCGGGTTTCTCTAAAAACTGGCAAATCAACCCGGTTTTTATCCCCCTCCTGACGTTGGCAATGGTCGTCATCCTCTACCCCTGGTGTCTCTGCGCCGCGATCGCCATTTCCTGGAAAGCTGCCAAATCCGGGGTGAGGGTTTCGCCCTCCATACTCAACCAGAGCAGATACTCGATATTGCCAGCCGGTCCGGTGAGCGGAGACCAGGTGACACCTCGATATTGCCATCCTAATTCCTGTGCCGTTAAACATACTTGGAAAATTGCTTCGCCGTGAGCCTGGGGGTCTCGGACTACCCCTTTTTTGCCCACACGAGTTCTCCCTACTTCAAACTGTGGCTTGACGAGCAAGAGTAATTCCCGGGGCGGTTGCAGCAAATCCCACAGGGCGGGCATCACTTTAGTGAGAGAGATAAACGAAACATCAGCCACCCCTAGGTCTGGGATGGGGCTGTTTTCACTATATAACGCGCTTGTGGTTAAGTATCTCAAGTTCGTCCGTTCGCGTAAAATCACGCGAGGGTCATTGCGCAATCGCCAATCAACTTGACCGTAACCCACATCAATACCGTAAACTAACTTGGCTCCGGCTTGCAGGAGGCAGTCAGTAAAACCGCCAGTGGAGATCCCGCCATCAAGGCAAATACGACCCGTGACGGAAATGGGGAAGACGGCCAGAGCTTTGGCGAGTTTTTCGCCGCCTCGGGAGACGTAGGGCGATCGCTCTTTTACCTGCAGTTGCGCCCCGATATCTACTTCAGTCCCTGGTTTATCAATTACCTGCTGATTCACCATCACCTCTCCAGCGCGAATCAGCCGCTGGGCCTGCTGTCGCGAGGTACAGAGGTTTAATTCTACTAACAGGGTATCCAGTCTTTGTTTCCCTGTAGCACGTTTCATTTCATTCCTCCTTTCTCCTCCCGGTGGGCGGCGCCTCTAAAGCTCGCCATTTTTGGGCTTCTTGGAATTCTATCGCCGCTGCGATCGCCGCCCCACGATCGGCGGGTTGATCGCCTACCATCAGGCAGTCTTGTGGCAACGCCGAGAATTGCCGCAGCGCCAATTGCAGCATCCCCGGTCCCGGTTTTCGGAAACTGCCGCTCAGGTCAGGGGTGAGGTGGGCAATGTTTTCCACACCACCGAACCGATCGACCCGCCAACACTCTCTCCCCTCGAAATCGGGGCAGAATAAAATCTCGTGCAACTGGGGAAACAAGGCTAAAGTTCTTTGCTGTTTCCTGATACAGCCTGCCAGGGTTTTGTACCCAGCCGCCACTCCCCCTTGGTTAGTAACGCCCACAATCAACCATTGCTGGTGATGGTAATAATCTACAACCTTATCCGCTCCGACAATTACCTCTATCTCATCAGGATCCCCCATCTTCTCAGGAGGTTTTCTAATCGTGCCTCCCAGGTCCAAGAACAAGATTTTTGGTGTCTTCATGGTCACTGATCCTGATTTTTGGGTGGTGGTTGCCTTGAGGTGGGAATAATTTTATATTACTTCTAGGTCATATAGATATGGAACTGGTAGAGCTAGAGTCGGGGCTTTCGGGACAGCACACCTTGACTGGTAGCGACTCTAGACAAATCTTAAATTAATCTTTATTAAGCATGGCTCATACTTTCCTAATTTTTACTGTAACATAAGCTACAATTATTTAAGAGATCCTAAATTTTCTGATCAAACCCTGAGAGAATGCTCACAACCGGTGGGGCATCAGAATCACCGTTACAAATCTTAATTATTTGTCCCAAAATCAAACCATGTTAGAAGCTAAACTAAGTCCCTGCGCTAGCATGCTGTATCGCTGGATTCTGCGGCGAGACCCTAGCAGTAGGCTGAGAATTGATTTGCAAGACTTTCAAGCCTGGAGTGGCGAATATCGAGAAAATCCCTACAGTATCTCGGAGATTTTTGATGCTCTAGGGCAGTTAAAAGATCTGCACTTGCTCACCATTGCCAAAACCGAAGTTACTTTGGATATCAGCAGTTCCGAGAGCGTCCCAGAAACCTTACCTCGATTGGCGCCCCTGTTGTTCCCCCATCCTCAGAAGTGCCCAAATCCATACAAAACCATATCTCTGGTGATTTTGGGCGCGTTTATCTTGGGGTTGATTCCGATTCTGATTGGTTTCGCTTTCGCCAACTACCCCAATCCTGCTTTACTGAGCTTCAGCAGTTCTTGGAGTGTCCTCGGGGAGAAAAACAGCCCATAAATATGCCGGGTGGGGGTTTCTCCGTGACGGTTTCACCCCAACCCGGGACATCAATCAATTTGCCTTGTGTCTGGTTCGCCCCAATACAAGGGTTTTTTTGCTGTTTCAGGCTAAATTGGGGTTCGCCAATGGGCTGGGGAGAACTATCCCAGTGTCAGTTTATATGAAGTTTAATATTGTCAGTGATATAAATCACAATTAAGTCAGGTATTTTTCACGCCAAATGTCTCGACCGATCGCAGATGATCCGGCGGAAGTAAAGGATGCTAAAAACTAAGGCACAAATCTTAAGACATTTTTTACAGAAATTAAAAAAATATGGCATCCCCGAAACTCACCCCCTGCGCTGGTATGCTCTACCAGTGGATAGAGCGAAGACCGCCCCAAGACTCTGGGATCAAAATCGACATCCAAGACTTTCAAGCCTGAACCGGGGAATATCGGGATCAGCCTTACACCTCTGGGGAGATTTTGCAGGCGATCGTCCAATTAGAACAACTCCACATCCTCGATGTTGCCAGAACGGAAGTTATCTGCAGGGTCAACCACGGTGAAATTACCGCTGCAATGGTATCACCCATAGCCGCCCTGTTGCCCAAGAGTCAAACCCCCCATCCATTCATCCTCTTATTTCTGACGACTTTCAGCTCCTTCGTTTTTGGCTTCATTCCCATCACTTTTGGGCTCAGCTTGAGTGGGGGTCCAGAGCAGTTCCTTCTCAATCGTCTGTCTGGAAGCATCATCGCCGAAAAAAACAGCCCCGGAAATATTCCGGAACTTTGAGCAAACCCGATGAAAAATTGATTTTGGTTTCTCACCTGCAGTGCGGAAAAGCCCAGGCATCTTGTGGCATTAGCTGTGTGAGGTTTTGTGGCAGTGCGCCTGACTTTTCTATACATATTTAAAGCCGTTTAGCAGTGATATAAATCACAGAAAAAGTGCATTTTTATCACAAAACCAGGTTAAGTAGGATCACATAGACCAGAAGGAATTTGTCAGAAGATAGAGGAAGGAAAATAAGCCAAAAATCGGATTGACAAAAGTAGGGCTTTAAGATATGCAGAGTTTGACAAACCCTAGTTATCAAAAATCACCGCAAGCGAACGCAGATATGCTGGCGGTTCTCAGTGGGGAAAATATTTATATAGTTTATCCTAATGGAGCTGTAGAGGCGATCGCCTTTGCCCTGCTCGATCGCCTGCAGAACAAAAAATTACTCGCCAACTGCCTAGTATGGGGCGACCTTGCCACCCTTTAGCACCTATGGACTCATCCCACCGCCATCAAACCCCCAAAAAAACGTAAAGTCCGCCGTGGCGGACTTTTTTAATGTTCACTGGGCGTTAGACCAAAAGCACAACAGCGGCTGGGCCTTAGATATCCTGTTCGCTTAATTCGCGCTTCAGATGCTCAAACGGCTGGTCAACCCAGGCTCCGGGTTCAATTCCGGCTTGCGCCACCTCTTCACGCACCAGCTCTTGGAGGATGGAAATTCCCACCACCGTCGGGCCGATCGGCACACTCAAAGAATTGTAAGTTTCCCGCAAACCTTGCAGGACCCGCTCATCGAGAACATCAGTATTACCGGCCACCAGAGCATAAGTAGCATAGCGCAGGTAGTAGTCCATATCCCGCAAGCAAGCAGCATATCGCCGAGTCGTGTAGGCATTACCACCAGGACGAATTAACTCTGGCTGCTCAGCAAACAGACGCAAACCGGCTTGCTTGACGAGACCAGCCGCATTGGCATTAATTGCCGCCGCTGCCATCACCCGCACCATGCCGGTGTCAAAATAGGATTTTAACTGTTCGATCGCGTTCCGGTCCAGGTAGCGACCCGTCACGTCATAATTTTTAATCACGCTTGTCACTGCATCGCGCATTAAATTCTTCTCCCAAAAATATCGAGAAATGGTTTGCTACTCATCACACAGCACCCGAGGGATGGCCATCCCCAGGACCTAATATAGTCCCAGGTGTGGGGGTGCTATCTGTAGGGGCAATTCATCAATTGCCCCTACCGCTTGTACTATCGGTAATCTTGGGCTTCTGGAAACAGCCCCTAGTAGTTTACTACAAACCGATCCCCTACAAAACCCAACCCCTTCGGCGAACTGGACAGCTACAGACGATCGCCAAACCGTGATTTTTAATCTTTTCTCAATGGCGTCAGCTTCTCAGTTATGGTTATATACCTTGTGTGGTCAAAGGCAAGGCGATAATTTGTAGCCTAAGATACAAATTATCCCAACTCCAATCCCTAGGATGATTCAGGGATAGAGCCCAAAAGTGGTGGGGCACCTCACAAGAGGCGCTCCCGATAGCCCGGTGGTGCGGATCTGCGGTGCGAGCAGTTGCCCCTGGGACACTCTCAGAGCAGAAGCGGTGGGGAAGCAAAACACCAACAGCTACACCGGGAAAGACAGAGTAGAACGAGAGAGCAAAACCAAAGCTGCTGCGAAAAGAGTCAGGGGTGAGCCCAACCAAGGTTAACCAACCCACCACATCACATCCGGCCCCGGTAAGGGCAATTAATCAATTGCCCCTACAAACCGCATCGCTCCCACCAAACGAAACAGACAACCACTGGAATTAATCGTATATGCCACAAACTCCACAAGACGTCTTAAACCTGATCAAAGAGAAAGACATCAAAATCATTGACCTCAAATTCATCGACATGCCAGGGACGTGGCAACACTGCTCGTTCTACCGTGACCTGATTGATGAGGATGCCTTCACCGAAGGCGTTGCTTTCGACGGTTCTAGCATTCGCGGTTGGAAAGCCATCAACGAATCGGATATGTCGATGGTGCCGGACCCCACCACCGCCTGGATCGACCCCTTCTATGAAGAGCCGACCCTGAGCATGATTTGCAGCATCAAAGAACCCCGTACCGGCGAGTGGTACAGCCGCTGTCCCCGCACGATCGCCCAAAAAGCCGTTGACTATTTAATTTCCACCGGCATTGGCGACACCGCTTTTATTGGTCCAGAAGCCGAATTCTTCATCTTTGATGACGTGCGGTTTGACCAAACCCAGAATACCGGCTACTACTATGTGGACTCCGTAGAAGGTCGCTGGAATTCCGGTAAAGAAGAAAAGCCCAACCTCGGCTACAAACCCCGCTACAAAGAAGGTTACTTCCCCGTAGCGCCCACCGACACCCAGCAAGACATTCGGACGGAAATGCTGCTGACAATGGCAGCATGCGGCGTTCCCATTGAAAAGCACCACCACGAGGTGGCCACTGGCGGTCAAAACGAACTGGGGATCCGCTTTGCCCCCTTAGTCGATTCCGGTGACTATCTGATGATTTACAAATACGTCATCAAAAACGTCGCCAAAAAATACGGCAAAACCGTCACCTTCATGCCCAAGCCGCTATTTAACGACAACGGCTCCGGCATGCACACCCACCAGTCTATCTGGAAAGGCGGCCAACCCCTGTTCGCCGGTGACAAATACGCCAATTTAAGCCAAATGGCGCTTCATTATATTGGCGGACTCCTCAAGCACGCCCCCGCACTGCTCGCCATTACCAACCCTACCACCAACTCCTACAAGAGGTTAGTGCCTGGGTTTGAAGCCCCAGTTAACTTGGCTTACTCCCAAGGCAACCGCTCCGCATCCATCCGCATCCCCCTGTCGGGCAACAACCCCAAAGCCAAGCGGATGGAATTCCGTTGCCCCGATGCCACTTGCAACCCCTACTTAGCGTTTGCAGCCATGCTCTGCGCCGGTATCGACGGCATCAAAAACCAAATCGATCCGGGCGACCCCTTGGATGTGGACATCTACGACCTCAGCCCCGAAGAGTTGGCCAAAGTGCCTTCTACTCCCGGCTCTCTCCTCGATGCCCTCAAGGCTCTGGAAGCAGATCACGAGTTTCTCACCTCCACTGGCGTATTTACCGAAGACTTCATCAACACCTGGATTGAATACAAGTTGGATAATGAAGTCAACCCGATGCGTCTGCGTCCTCACCCCTACGAGTTCGCGCTCTATTACGATTGCTAATTTAGGGCTATTGAAACCGGGGTTACAAACCCGGTTTCTGTTGCCGTTGAAACCGGGTTTCCTTTCATCGGAAATCCGGTTTTTTCCTATTGGTTAGGCAGGGTAAACGCATACAGAAGAGTATCGCAGCAGCCACGGCAGTTAGGACAAAATCTTTAATGACAAAATCTTTAATGACAAGAATTATGAGATACAATACCAAGCCAGAATTTGTCGGCATCAAGCAAATCAAAGCCAAACAAAAATCGCAGCTAGATCAATTTGAAGCCTGGGTCAGTCAAAACGAATGGATGCAGATTCACTCCAGCCACTATGACTGGTGGATGTTTCCCATCAACAAACCCAGTGGGCATGGCTTTAAATGGACCGTTTACGAAGGGGAAATTTTTGAGCTGAAACAGGATGAAGTTTATCTCAGGAACTATATTCGCGGAGTCGAGCTGTTAACTAAATCATGGGGCTGGGATTTATTTAGCGCTGCTATAATATTAAATACCCATCCAGACCAAAGATGGCAACATTGGCCAGTCCGCCTGTACAAAGCTGCCTTATCTGTGCAACTTTTTGGTTTTGATGATTACTTCACTTCTTTAAAAAAATATGCTTTACAGTTAATGCGCCAAGGCGAAGCCATGACTTATGGCGGGTACGATTTGAGTTGGCTGTTTACAACTGGAGTAGATCCAGATGCCAATTAAAAGCCGAATGCTGCTTTAGTAAGTAGGTCAACCTAAAAAAACGCCAGATAGTAGGGGCGATTCGCGAATTGCCCCTACTGCCCACCCTACAGAACCTGCGATAATTTTATAGCCCAGACAGATTAGGACATCGAGTGAGTTTAGAAGTCCTGGTATTGTACAGAGACGCTCCTGATTTTCCCCCGGCAATTGTGCCAGCCGTGGCTTACCAAAAACTGAGGAAAGCTCGCTCTTGCCAGAGCATAAAACCGCCGCCGATCGCCATCGACCATAAAACTAATTGACGAAAATGCACGGGATTCATATGACCCAGAATCTGTTTACCTAATAAGTTCGCCGGAATTGCCGCCAAACCGATAATCAAACCATAGCCGAGATACTCAGGGGTAAAGGCACCAAACGCCGCATAAGCAATAATTTTCACCACATGAATAGATGCCATATGCAGCGACTTAGTAGCGAGTAACTGTTCCTTAACCAAGCCATAATTCAGGTAAAAAGGATTCAAAATAGGACCGCTACTACCGATGAGTCCCGAAATAAAAGATTTGAAAAAACCGGCGGGTAAAAAATACCATTCAGCCACTTTAAAGGTGCGCTCTTTTTTGCCGAAACCAAAGGTAAAAATATTACTGAGGAGAAACAACCCAATCAACACTTGGAGCCAAGCTAGATGGATATGGGTGAAGGTATAAGCGCCCAAAACTGAGCCGGTGATCCCTCCAGGTAAATACCAAAATGTGAGTTTCCAATTGATATCCCGCCATAGCATCAACACTCGTTGCAGATTTCCCAACAGCATCCCAGTAGTAATCACCGGAGGCACGGCGGCGGCCCCCAGAATCAAGTTAATTACCGGGATGAGGATGAAGGGACTACCACCGCCGGAAAGGGTACTGAGGAACCAAGCGACAAAACTGATGAGGGTTAAGGAAACAATAGGCATGGGGAGTTATTATAGGAAAAAATTTATTTGTCATTGGTCCTTTGTCCTTTGTCCTTTGTTAGCAGTACAAATGACCAGGGACAAAAGAATCCCTACCTAGGGACAAATGACCAGGGACAAATGACCAAGGACAAACTACTAATGACCTACGATTATATCGTTGTGGGAGCTGGTTCGGCGGGGTGCGTCCTAGCCAACCGCCTCTCCGCTAACCCTAACATAACTGTACTGCTCTTGGAAGCGGGGAAACCAGACGGTAATTTGGCGATGCAAATGCCTGCGGGTTTCAGCAAATTATTTAAAACCGAATACGATTGGGCATACCACACGGAACCGCAACCCCAGCTTAACCAGCGCCGGTGTTTCTGGCCTCGGGGCAAGGTCCTCGGTGGCTCTAGCTCGATGAATGCGATGATTTACATCCGGGGACACCGGTGGGACTACGACCATTGGCAAGGGTTGGGCAATCATGGCTGGGGTTATGCTGACTTACTGCCTTATTTTAAAGCCGCTCAGCATCAAGAGCGGGGCTTGTCAGAATTCCACAATATTGGCGGTCCGCTGAATGTGGCGGATTTGCCATGTGTCAACCCGATAACGCGGGCTTTTGTGGCGGCGGCGACGGAGGTGGGTTTAACTGCGGTGGCGGATTTAAACTCGCCGGAGCCGGAAGGGGTGGGATTTTATCAGGTGACGCAGAAAAATGGTCAGCGGTTTAGCGCCGCTACTGCTTATTTACTGGGTATCCGCGATCGTCCTAACCTCCAGATTCTGACTAAGGCGCAGGTGACGCGCCTGGTGTGGGAGGAGAGGCGAGCTGTGGGGGTGGAGTATCTGTGGGAGGGTGGCACCCACCAAGCCCGAGTGACGCGGGAAGTGATTTTGAGCGCTGGGGCGGTGAATTCACCCCAACTGTTGATGCTGTCGGGGGTGGGACCGGGGTCACACTTGCAAGATTTGGGAATTCCCGTGGTGGCGGATGTGCCAGGAGTGGGGGAAAACCTGCAAGACCATTTGGTGGCGGGGATAGTTTACTCTTGTCGCGGGGGGAGGACTCTGGATAAAGCGGCGAATCTGTGGAATTTAGCGCAATATTTGTTATTCAAGCGCGGCCCTTTCACTTCTAATGTGGCGGAAGCGGGGGGGTTTGTGAAAACTCGAGAGGATTTGCCTTTGCCTGATGTGCAGTTGTATTTTGCTCCGGCGTATTTTATCGACCACGGTTTTACAAAACCGAAGGGCCAGGGTTTGACTTTGGGGGCGATGCCTTTGCGCCCTCAAAGTCGGGGTTATATCCGTCTGCGCTCTAGGGATGCTTTGGTGGCGCCCCTGATTCAACCCAATTATTTGACGGCGCCGGAGGATTTAGACTGTATGGTAGCGGGATTGCATTTGGCCCGTGGCATTATGCAGGGGAAAGCGTTGGCGCCTTTTCGCGGTGAGGAGGTGTTCCCAGGACGAAAATATGGTGATGATTTGGCGGCGTATGTGCGGGACTGGGCGCAAACTATTTACCATCCGGTGGGGACTTGTAAGATGGGAAGTGATGGGATGGCTGTGGTGGACTCGCGTTTACAGGTGCGGGGAGTGGCGGGGGTGAGGGTGGCGGATGCGTCGGTGATGCCCACGATCGTCAGTGGCAATCCTAACGCCCCCATCGTCGCGATCGGCGAAAAAGCCGCAGATTTAATCCTTAGTGAGATAGTTAATTAAAAAAGAAAATTAGTCAAGGAGATTGTAAAAAATGACTCTAAAAGCAAAACTGCTCGCAACGCTGGCGGGAAAAAATCGCGGTTTGTTGCTGAAGCCAGGGGAGGCTCAAGTAGTTCTTGATGTCGTCGATCGGCTCGAAGAAATCAACCCCACCCCAACTCCCACCGAAGCCCTCGACCTCCTCGAAGGTGACTGGCGCTTACTGTACACCACCAGCACCAGTTTACTCAATATCGACTTACCCCCTTTTACCCGCCTCGGACAAGTCTATCAATGCCTGCGGCCCAGCACCAGTAAAATATACAACATCGCCGAAATCATCGGTTTACCCTATTTAGATGGCTTAGTCGCCACCGCCGCCAAATTTCAGGCAATTTCAGAAAAGCGGGTTGATGTGAAATTTCAGCGGTGGATTGTGGGACTGCAAGGCTTGCTAGAATATCAATCACCCGCTGAACTCATCGAGCAAATCGAAGCTGACAAGAGATTTACCGCTCTGGACATCCCGATCGACGAAAGTAACCAAGATAACTGGCTCGATTTCACTTATTTGGATGAAGACTTACGCATCTGTCGCGGTCACAAAGGTAACTTATTTGTCCTGAGCAAAGTTTAGTAATGGACAATTGATAATTGACAATTGATAATTGATAATTAACGTTTATTGACAATCGTCAATCGTCAATTGTCAATTAATAATTAATCAATAATTATCAATTATCAATTATCAATTATAACCACATTATTCTGGTACTTTCATCCCCTTGGCTACCGCCGGACGCTGCGCCACCGTTGCCATCCACCGGTTTAAATTGGCAAATTCATCTATATTTAAACCTTGGAAATCGTGAAGAGCCACCCAAGGATAGACCGCCATATCAACAATGGAATATTCGCCACAAATAAACTCTTTATCAGCTATTTGCTGATCCAGCACCCCATAGATCCGCAAACTTTCCTTTTCGTAGCGCTCGATCGCCAAAGGAATTTTTTCCTGAGCATAGCGCTGGAAATAAAAAAGCTGACTCTGAATCGGCCCTTGATTAGCCATGTGGAACATCACCCACTCAATCACCTGATAACGCCCCTTTTTGTCCGTGGGGATGAATTTAGCAAATTTCTCGGCCAAGTAAATCAAAATCGCCCCCGATTCAAAGACGCTGATGCCCGTTTCACTATCGGTAAGAGCTAGTTTATAAAATAAATATAAAGAAAAACCTAGGGGTTGGGAACTGACGGGGTGACAACCACCTCAAAAGCCTGATAGAATCAAGGACATAGCCCTCAGACCCCGCTGAAAAAATGGGAGCTTATTCCTTCTAATTCGCATTAATTCTGTGATAATTTTTTGACAAAACTCAAGGCCGAGTA
>DVDU01000105.1 GCA_015296065.1 Oscillatoriaceae cyanobacterium M33_DOE_052
CGGCCCCTCTCCCAAAATGGGAGAGGGGAGAACAGCCGCCCCCTCTCCCGCCTTGGGAGAGGGGGTAGGGGGGTGAGGGTTCACAGCATCAATAATAAGCTGATTAATCGTTCGGTCACAGAGATATTCGGTAATCTCATTTCGGGTATAATAAGCCCCAAACTCCTTTTGGTTGATGTATTTCTCAAAGATATAACCCAAAATTGCCGGGTTAATCTCGTTATCCTTCCCGCCAGTGGTGTCGTCTAAATTCCAGGAGTAGCTCTCAAATAGGCGAAATATAGTGGCAAAAGCACTATCTGGGATGCTAATCTGAGGATAATTCTGCTCAATGGGGTGTTTGAGGAAAAGTCCGCCATTGAGATACTTAATTTGGCCGATAAGTTTTTGCGTTTCCGGGTCTCGCTGTGCTTCTGGTTTGGCGAAACCTTCAAAAAACAGACTGGGGAGGAATTGACTGTAATATAAATTTTCGCCTTTTTCCTGGGAAGCGGCTAGTTTATGTTGCAGATAGTTGATATCGCCTTTATCTAAAAATCCCTTCCGTTGCAAGAAATAGACAAACATCAAGCGGTTAAGGATAACTGAAGCGTACCAGCGGCGGTCTTTTTCCGGCTCAATACCGTTAATGTTTTCTAGCAAAGTTTGGTGAATTTGGGCAAATTCGTTAAAAAACTTTTTGGTGACTTTTTCCACATCAAAGCCTTTGTGCAGGCGTTGGGCAATGTCAAAAACCGTGTCTTTGCCCGCTTCAAAGTCGGCTAGAGTAAATTTTAAAGCGCTAATTTTGCCCAGAAGTAAATCGCCCGGTTGGTGTTTAATATAGATATGTTCTCTTGGCTGAGTTTTCATCCCGTCCCGTTTGCCCCAATACCAGATACTCTGGTGGCGTTGGTTGTCGGTAAATATAATCAGATTTTCCAGACAGATTTGGGAAATTTCCGCAGCCAAGACGGCGCGAGTTTTGGCTGGGGGGATAGAGCCATCAGGGGAGGTTATTTCAAATACTCGCACTCCCGACAATTCCGCCACATCTAGGCGGGAGTAGGTGATATCATCAGCGGTGAGGGGATATTTTCTCTGACTACTGGGGGGGTTCCATCCCAACTCATTCACGAATAACTCGGTAAATTTAAATGACCGGAGGAACTGGCGAGATTTGCTAAAATTGATGGTCATGGTCTGAGTGGTGTTGTGATGGGGTAATTATGGCATGATTGGGGGTGATGGATGGGAAAAATTACATAAAATTTTACATTTGGGGCACGGCGAGAGATAGAAAACGGGTTTCTGCGACAGCTTCTGCATCTTAACCGAGACTTAGTTAAGAAACCCGGTTTCTGGGTGAACCAAGATTTTTCAAAGGACAAATGACCAATTACCCCTAGGGTGTAGCTGCGGCTGGTTCAACTCTCAAGAATAACGCCATTTCTACTGTTTCTGGGGTCATTTCTAATTGGAGCAGGCGGGCGGTGCCTCCGAGAGTTTCTAGTTGGTTTAAATCAAATTTGTTGGCAGCGGCTCTTAATCCTCTGACGAATTGCCCTGGGGCGGGTTTGCCGTTTACTAATACGATAGGTTCGATGAGTTCTACTCGCCTTCCGGCTAGCAGGTTGATGCCTGCTTCTATGGTGAGGTTTAATCTGTCGCTGTAGCCTAATTCGGCGATTTCGGTTTCAATGCGAAACCGGTTATTGCTGATAAATTCCACTTGGGAACTGGTGATTTGATACCGGCGAGATGCTTGCTGGAGAGAGCGAGAGTTGAATAATAGGGGGATTAAACTTTGGAATGTGGTGATAAATTCGGCTGAGTTGAGAGCTTGGTTGATATCTTCCCTGGTTAATACGAGTTTGACGGCGACTCCTAGGGGTTGCTCTAGAGCGGACCGAGACTGATGGCGATCGG
Source organism: Oscillatoriaceae cyanobacterium M33_DOE_052 (assembly GCA_015296065.1). Lineage (GTDB taxonomy): Bacteria > Cyanobacteriota > Cyanobacteriia > Cyanobacteriales > Laspinemataceae > Koinonema. The sequence continues at coordinate 1,909 of DVDU01000105.1, forward strand.
TGTTACGGATGGTATTAATATTGATGTTAATTGGGTCGGTTTCGACTTCTAGGGTGTGGAGTCGCAGTTGCGGCGAGAGCCACAAACCTGTCCCGGCGATGCGCACCCGATCGATTCGACCTTGGAGGAGCTGATGGGTGGGGATGTTGTCAATTCTGACTTGGAGCTGTTCGGTGGCGTAAAGTTGGGAGCGAATTTCTTTGGCTAAAAGGGTATCAGACAATACTCCCCCCGAGGCGGGGACAGTTAAAAGGGTTCCTAAGAGAATGGCGAGGAGTTCCATGTGGGGACGTTTGCAGGGGAAATATCAGTGGTAATGGTTGAGTGGATGTAGCAGTCTATAAGTAGCAGTAGTAGTAGGGTGGGCAGTAGGGGCGATTCGCGAATCGCCCCTACTGCCCACCCTACAGAACTAACCAAGATTTGGTTAAGAAACCCGGTTTCTCCTCCGCTCCTCGCGGGACCCAAGGCATTAGGGCAGATTATGGTGCTAAATATTGCTGATTGACGGAAAATTAATCTAAAAATCGGCGATTTTAAGGTGAAATCGGTTTTAAGCCCCGATTTGCTGCAAGTAGTGCAGATTTTCTACTGCTTCTGACTCTTCAACGACGCTGAGGGCAAAGCCCACATGGACGATGACGTAATCTCCCACTTGCGCTTCCGGGACATAGGCGAGGCTGACTTCTTTGCAGATGCCGCCAAAGCTGACTTTACCCGATCGCATCAGGATGGCATCCCCGTTCACCTCTGTGTGGTGGCTGATGCTGACAATTTTACCGGGAACTGCTAGACACATTGGATACTAAAAGTAATTAAGTGAACGAATGGTTGTGTATTATTTCTAGCATAGCTGGTTGATTTGGTAAATTAAGATAATATTTAATTTGACCAGGATTTCGAGGCATTCCCACCCGGCTCTTTGCCCCGAGGCGGCGATGGTGGCATCCCCAACGGTGTGTGTATGGAGCTGGTGGCGGCGCTGATGGTTGGGCAAGCGGTGGGACTGGGAATAATGTTTTAAGCACAAACAGGATTTTTCTGGTCTGAGGTGAAATTAGCCACACCAACAGCCAATTATACCAGACGAACGGCAAATTTTAGTCCTATAATTAAGGATAAAGATGTCATTTGTCGTTTGTTACTTGTCCCTTGTCCCCTGAGCGAGTTGTCATTTATCATTTGTCATTTGTCACGGCCAAATGACAAAGGACAAATGACAAAGGACAAATGACAAATGTCAGGGGAAAAATCAAGGAGGTGAGCTGGATTGAGAAAAGAATTTAAAAACCGACAAGAAGCGGGACAACGGCTGGCGGAAAAGCTACAAGCATCAATTCAGGGCGATGATGTGGTGGTGGTGGCGTTGCCTCGGGGTGGTGTGCCGATCGGCTTTGAGGTGGCGAGGGCATTGCATGCGCCCTTAGATATTTGTGTGGTGCGGAAGTTGGGCGTACCTCGGCATCCAGAGCTGGCAATGGGAGCGATCGCCACTGGTGGCGTGATGGTACTTAATCAAGAGTTGCTGGCATCTGTGAACATATCATCGGTTGAAATTCAGGCGGTGGTAGAGCGGGAGCGGCGGGAGTTGGAGCGGCGGGAGCGGGTTTATCGCGGTTCTTGCATCATATGGAATATGCGCGATCGTCAGGCGATCGTGGTGGATGATGGTATCGCCACCGGTTGCACCATGCGAGCGGCGATCGCCGCCTTACAGAAACTTGAGGCAAAAACCATCACTGTTGCAGCTCCGGTTATCCCCCCATCCACCAGTCAAGAGCTAGTAAACCTTGGCACCAAAGTGATTTCCCTTGTCACCCCCGAACCCCTCTATGCCATCAGCTTTTGGTATGAAAATTTCACTCAAACCACCGATGAGGAAGTGCTAAAACTCCTCCAAGACGCCAAATCTGCATTCCCATCATCTAATATCAAGTCTGCACAACAACCATAAACAGCTAACCATCCCTTCTCTACAAGTCCCAAAAGTAAGGGGGCATTGCCCCCTTACAACTCTATGTTTTTTATCTTGTAAAGGCAAGGCTCCACTGGATTTGCCATAACGGGAAAATCTTACAAAGCCTCCGGTTGGTGAATGGGAATCTCTATGACCAACTTCGTACCCTCTCCCGGTTCAGAAAGGCAGCGGATATTACCCTTGTGCTGCTCTACCACAACTTGATAACTAATCCACATCCCCAATCCCCTGCCTTTGCCCACTGCCTTAGTGGTAAAAAAAGGCTCAAACAAGTGCTGTTTTACCTCATCAGTCATCCCCGCCCCGTTATCACTAATCACAATACATACCATATCTTTCGGTTTGATGAGATGGGTACTCACAGAAATACTCCCGAATAAACTTTTATCGGTAAGCCCGGTTTCTGTAAAAAAATCAACGTCTTTTTCCGCCATGTTTTCGGCTTCAGAATGGCCAGATTTTTTGAGCAAATTAAATTTAGTTTCTATGGCATCAATCGCATTAACCAAAGCGCTCATAAACACCTGATTTAGTAGTCCCGCATAGCACTCCACTTTGGGCAATTGCTCGTATTGCTTCACTACTTCAATTTCTGGACGATCGAGCGTTTCCTGTAAGCGGTGCTGTAAAATCATTAAAGCGCTGTTGATGCCCTCATGGATATCTACCGCCTTAACTCCGCTTTCATCCAGGCGAGAATAATTGCGCAACACTTCCACAATTTCCCGAATCCGCTCCGCACCGGCCCGCATAGAACCCATAATTTCTGGTAAATCAGTGCGAATAAAATCTAATTCTACATCCTCAATAATTTCTTTAACTTCTGTAGGCACAGTTTCCATTAAATCACTATATACATCAATAATTTTAAACAAACTATTGGTGTATTCAGTTACATGAGAAATATTGCCATAAATAAAATTGATGGGATTGTTAATTTCATGGGCAATCCCGGCAACTAAATGCTCTAGACTAGACATTTTTTCGCTTTGAATGAGCTGAGATTGCGCTCTTTGCAAATTATTAAGAGCGCGGGAAAGTTCTTCAGATTGGGAGCGGGCTAACATTTCAGATTGTTGCAGTTGCTGTTGCAAGCGGCGATTGAGCAAGTGATTCTCCACGCGGGCGATAACCTCTTCCACATGAAATGGTTTGGTGATATAATCTACTCCCCCCAAGGTAAATGCTTTTACCTTGTTATTCACATCATCGAGAGCGCTGATAAAAATTACAGGAATATCTTTGATTTCTTCGATATTTTTCAGGCGCTGGCACAGTTGATAGCCATCCATGTCGGGCATTTGAATATCTAGCAAAATCAGTTCGGGCAGCAGCACTTTTACAGATTGCAACGCCATATTCCCGTTAAGAGCAGTGCGGACTTCATAACCCTGCTCCAGTAGCATGGTAGATAGCACCCGCAGGTTGTTGGGCGTGTCGTCCACAATCAAGATATTTCCTTTTCCTGACTCAGTTCGGCTATTCACAGACTTTACCCAAAAATCTTAATTATTTGTTATTGGTCATTGGTCATTGGTCATTAGTCATTTGTCCTTGGTCATTTGCAAGGGACAAGTGACAAGGGACAAGGGACAAGTGACAAGTGACAAGGAACTAGGGCGAATTGATATTCCGCCCGGAGCATGATTAATCGGAGAGGATTTGAATGGCAGGGTAGGGGCATAATTCAGATGTTATCATCGCTATTGCCGTCTAGCCCTTTTACCCCTTTACCCCTTTACCTCCTGGTAGATGGGGATGCCCGATCGCGAAGCGTCTGCGAAGCCCGATCGGGCGTGGGGGTGAAAAATTTATTTGACAATGTTCGCGGTCAATTCCAAGATTTTATCAAACCGGAACTCGTGGAGCCAACTAGCAAGGGTACTGCCCAAAGGAGTTAGCTCTTGAGGAATGGCCGCGAGCAGATTTAAAGTTTGTCTGGCGTTTAATTCCAGGGCAGCTTGGTGCAGTTGCGCCACCCACTCAGAGGGCATTTTGGAGAGGTACTGGTCCAGGGACACCTGACCAGCCACTTTCCCACCTGCGGCTCCGGTCAAATCAGTGGCACCGCTGTAGCTGATGGGATTGGCATCTTCGTAAATGTATTCTACCCCCAAATATTGCTTCATCTTTTCCAAGATGACTTCTTGGCGAAATGGTTTCCGCACGAAGTCATTGCAACCAGAGGCTAAAATTGATTCTCGCTCCTGCTCAAAGGCACTGGCACTTAGAGCAATGATGACGGTGGCTTGACCCTTGGCGGTAGCTTTAATCTGTTTAGTCGCCTCCATCCCGTTCATCACAGGCATCCGCATATCCATCCAAATCAGATGGGGCGACCATATGGACCAAATTTCTATGGCTTCCTTGCCGTTGGCTGCTTCTCGCACATCAAATCCTAATGGCTGTAGTAGCTTGGACAGGACGCGGCAGTTTTCCCACCGGTCATCTACAATTAATATCCGAAATAGGGGCTGACCGGGGGCGAGGGCGATCGCCCTCCGTTGCACCCCTGTAGTTTTTACGGATGCCGCCGCTGCTAATTCCGCCTTGATATCAAACCCAAACACCGTACCCACACCCACGGCACTTTTTACCTGAATATCGCCCCCCATCAACTGCACAAACTGACGACTGATGGGCAAACCCAAACCGGTTCCCTCCAGAGACTTACGGCCTGACTGAGTTTGCACGAATGGTGTAAACAGGGTATCAATTTCTTCCGCAGCGATACCCGGTCCAGTATCTTCGATTTCAAAGTGCAAGTAAATATAGGGCTGATGGGAGGCCAAATGGGTATGACGTTCTTTCCCATCGCCAATTTCCCTTGTCTTCTGCGCCACCACCCGCACCGTCACCCCTCCCGCTGCCGTAAATTTAATGGCATTACCCATTAAATTAATCAATACCTGCCGCAGTTTGGCTTCATCAGTTTTCACATACTGAGGCACCGACGGATCCGGGTGTATTTCCAACATTAAGCCTTTGGCTTTCGCCTTCAGGCTAAACATATCTTCTACTGCTTCCAGTATGGCATACAGGTCAAAGCAGGTTTCATTAATTGTCACCAGACCCGCCTCGATTTTAGACATATCCAAAATGTCCCCAATCAGGGAGAGCAAATGTTCGCCACTGCGGTTAATGATGTCGATATTTTCCCGATGCTCTTGGGTGAGGGAGGTATCCCGGCTCATAATTTGGGCAAAACCTAATATGGCATTTAAAGGCGTGCGCAGTTCATGGCTCATATTGGCCAAAAATTGGCTTTTCGACCGGCTGGCGGCATCTGATGCTTCTTTGGCTGCTTTTACGTGGGTATAGGATATTTTGAGGGAAAGAATGATGCCAAATAACAAGAAACTGATCAAAGTCCCTATGCTTAAAATTATTCCTGGTAAATTATCTCCAGAAGTAATATGAATATTGGGTTTTGCCGCCCAGTATAAATTCCACTTTTCTCCCGCTACATTCAGAGAAAATTGGCGGTGATATTGGGATTGGCTGAGGAAATATTCCTGAATTTGAGCGGCGGTTTCTGGCTCGCCATAAATTAATTTATTTCGGTTGTAAATTACTAAATAAAAGTTGTCAGTGACATCAGTATCGATGCCTTCTTCGATTAAGTCTTTTACCCGGAAAGCACCATAAATAAATCCAAAAAAAGCTCGCCTTTTTTGAGTAACAGTGTGAACTGGCATTCCGGCTCGATAAATGGGCAGATAAATCAGGACTCCAGGGTTGGGCTCCTGGTCTTGGGAGAGTACGATCGGCCCTGTGGCGGCGGGTTGACCCTTGTCTATGGCTAGTTGGGCGCCTTGACTGCGAATGGGGTCTTGAGCGATATCGAAACCGATCGCTCCTTGGTTAGACTGGATTGGTTCGCAATACTCAATCACGAAATATTCTGAGCGATTGCCCAATGGTTTCACCGTATAATTACGATAAATCGGTTCCGCTGCACTATGATTTTGCCGTACCCAAGCCTCATATGCTTCCCGATTTTCTGGCACATAACGAATGAAGCCGAAACCACGAATCCCAGGATACCGCTTTTCCAGGTTTACAGACTGGGTAAAAAGTTTCCATTCTGAGTAGCTGACATCCAAATTTTCTGCCTGCCATAAACCCCGTGCCCCATAAAAGCTATCCACATAAACCTGAATCCGGCGGTTGAGGTCTTCTAAGGTATCTTCGATTTGCCGGTCAAAAATAGCTTTAGTTTCAGCGGCGATTTTCTTGTTAGTATAGTACCAAGCACTCCCGGTCAGACTTAAACCTAGTAGCAGGACACCAATGGCCAGAGGAGTTTGGCGAATGATATCAACAAATTCCGATAGAATGCCACTTTTAGCCGTGGGGCTATTCGGGGAATGTTTCATAATTTTTAGCCTCAAAATGGGTGGGATTATGAGCCTGCTTTTGGAGCAGCTCACTTTGAGCCAGAGACTATTCTCACCCTTCCCCCGAAACCCGATCCGACTTCTCCCAATCCAGTAAGGAATTATACTTACTATTTATATCAATCTTCTCGGCTATCCCTGAATCTTATGTTGAGCAACCACTGATGCGCCGTTATTCTTAGGCTGATGCTATCAGATGTGATTGTCAATCGTGCAAGTGAATTATCCAAAAGCCCAGGGTAGTACAGGGTAAGTGGCGATTGGTGCCCGCCCTCGCTGGGGGGAGCCAATATTCTGGATATAGGACTAGGATACTAGATTATGAGAAAATTATAAAGCTCTGATGAATTTCTGCGGGCGGGACGCCTGTTCTACAGGAAGTGGATGGGGCTTCGCACTCTTTGAGGAGGTTTGTGCAATTAATTGGGCACAATTGCTTCTCATTATACGTCTGGGATAAATCCCAAAAGCCGAGGGGCATGTTTCCGGGGGGTTGGGGGGAGCAATTCCTATTTTTGCCAGAGGTCTATTCAACAACTACGGCATATTGCAGGTTGAGCAGAGACTACTTAAGAATGATTAGGGATTTGATCGGAATCTCACGCAGTGGCAAAACTCTGTAAATACCCAGACATCTGTTTTCCTGCTAAATTTAAATGACACAAAATAGGAACGGGTTCAAGGGGTATTTCTCGGAATACTCCTGAACCCGTTCCTAGAGAGGTTCTTATTTGGTGGCAATGATGAGGAGACTAGCCTAATGGCTATTTAGATGTGTTGCTACCATCAATATCGCACCACATAGAATGACTGCGACCAGTAGTGTCAAACCCGAGTTCCATGCGGGCTGTCACCATTGGTTCCCCAGGCATAGGCTCCACCTCAAAGCCGAGTTTTTTGCAGATATGCTGCATGATGAAATTGTCGCTGAGGATTTCGGCATAGATGGCGCTGAGTTTCTCGGCGCGGCCAATTTCTATCATTTGGCGGAGCAATTCGGTGCCCACACCTTGGCCTTGGAAAGCATCGATTACCAGCATGGCGAATTCGGCTTCATTACTGGCATGCAGTTTGGTAAGGCGACTGATGGCGATAATCTGGGGTTGCTGGGTTTGGGGGTCCCGGCGCACGGCGACGAGGGCGATTTCGCGGTTGTAGTCGATGAAGCAGATGCGGGAAAGCCGATCGTGTGCTACCCGCCGGGATAGCTTCATTACCTGTGCGTAGCGTAAATACACGCTCTGTTCTGAAAGCGACTCGTGGAATTTCACCACCAGGGGTTCATCTTCCGGGCGGATGGGACGAATTTTCACTTGAGTTTCATCCTTCATCGTCCACCGCTTCATATATTGAATCGGATAAGGGCGGATGGCCGGTTTGGGGATTTGATCGTCTTTGAGGTTCTGGTCATACAGCACCACCCGGGCATCCAGAGCGATGAGACGCTGAGGAGAAGCGAGCAGGGGGTTAATGTCGATTTCTTGGATTAAAGGCTGCTCTACCACTAACTGGGAAAAGCGCATCATCAAATTTTCCAGACCGTCTAAATCCACCGGAGGACGACCCCGCACACCTTTAAGCGCGGTGTAGATTTTGGTTTGCTCCATCATCCGCCGCGCAAGGGTGGTGTTGAGGGGGGGTAATGCCAGGGCCCGGTCTTTGAATACTTCCACAAGCTGCCCGCCAGTGCCAAAGAGGAGGACGGGGCCAAATTGGGGGTCAGGGGAGCTGCCGATAATCAGTTCGTAACCGTCAAATTTAATCATGGGCTGGACGGTGACGCCTTGGAAATGTTGGGCACCGACTTTTTCGGCGACGGAAGTGGCGATCGCCTGATAAGCTCGACGTACCTCCTCCTCATCCACCAAATTGAGACGCACCCCACCCACATCAGTTTTATGGGTGATGGTTTCAGAAAAAATCTTCAACACCACCGGATAGCCCATTTCCGCAGCAATTGCCACTGCCTCTTCCACCGTAGTAGCGAGGCGAGTATCGACGATCGGAATACCATAAGCGGCGAGCAATTGCTTAGATTCAAATTCCGTCAACAGGTTGCGACCGCTCGCCCGGACTTTGCTGATAATTTCCTGGACACGAGCCCGATCGGGCGTCCATTCCTCAGAATCCGGCGGCAAACTCGGAGTTTCATACAACCCGCGCAGATTGTACGTATAACGCCACATATAGTTAAAAATCCGCACCGCCGTATCCGGGTAAGGGAAAGTGGGGATATTGGCACTATTAAGAATCGCCGCCCCCGCCGTCACTTCCGCTCCCCCCATCCAGCTCGCCAATACCGGCTTACCATTCGCGCTCCCATGCAGCTTTTCTACATACTGCTTCAAAAGCTGCGCCGTCTGGGTGGGGTCCGTCATCGATTGCGGCGTCAACACCACCAATAACCCATCACTATTCGGGTCAGCAGCAGCAATTTCCAAAGCCTGAGCATATCGCTGGGGGTCTGCATCCCCCAAAATGTCGATCGGATTATTTTTACTCCAGTGCGCAGGCAAAATCTTATCCAAAGCCGAAATCGTCTCCGGCGCCAGTTCCGCCAGTTCCCCACCTTCTGTAATCAGAGTATCCGTCGTTAGTACCCCCGGACCGCCCGCATTAGTAATCAACGTCAGCCGCTGGCCCGTGGGGCGCGGTTGCTTCGCCAGCAACTCCGCCATATAAAATAGGTGGGCAATGTGATACACGCGCAGTACCCCACAGCGCCTAAACGCCGCATCCAGCACCTCATCACTCCCGGTGAGCGCCCCGGTGTGAGAAGCCGCCGCCTTCGCCGCCGCCTCAGTGCGCCCCGCCTTAATCACGATAATCGGTTTTGTCAGCGCCACCTCTCGCGCCGCTGAGAGAAATGCTGCCGCATCCCCCACCGACTCCATATAAATCACGATGCTCTTGGTGCGCGGATCGTCGCCGAGGTAGTAAATCAAATCTCCCCAGTTCACATCGAGCATCGAGCCGATCGACACAAAAGCGCTAAAACCCACATTTTCCCGGAAACTCCAATCCAGGATCGAAGTACACAAAGCGCCACTCTGAGAGATAAAACCCACACTCCCCGGGCGCGCCATCGCACTGGCAAAAGTCGCATTTAAGCCGCTGAGGGGACTCATCACCCCCAGGCAATTCGGCCCAATAATCCGCATCTTACCCGCCCGGGCATATTCCAGGATTTCCCGCTCCAATTCCACACCCTGAGCGCCAATTTCTTTGAAACCAGCCGAAATGATAATCGCTCCCTTCACCCCAGCGGTGACACATTCCTTAATCACACCAGGAACCGTAGGCGCTGGAGTCACGATCACCGCCAAATCCACTGGTTCAGGCACCGCCGCGATATTAGGATAGGCTTTAATTCCCAAGATGCTGTGGCGATTGGGGTTCACCGGAAAAATCGTCCCGCCAAAGGGATTGCTCAGCAGATTCCACAAAATGGTCCGTCCCACGCTACCGGCTTTTTCGGTAGCGCCGATAACTGCCACAGTTTTCGGGGCGAAAATGGCATCTAGAGGTTGCTTCTCGTAGCCTAAAATATTGTGGGCTGGGTCTTTGGTTGGCAGGATTCGCGCTTGCATTCGTCGCTCCTTTGTCATTTGTCAAGGGATTTAGGCTCCCCATCCCAGACTACTGCCAACTACTAACCCCCCCCGCAAAAAGTAACAATCCTTTTAACATTCCGCAATTGTGAGCCGGTCCCTGTATCCCCTGTCTGATTTTTCGATAGGTTCGTAGTTGGGCTTCAGCCCTCTGTCTTAGGTTCATAGTTGGGCTTCAGCCCTCCTGAAGAGGTTTTCACATCAACCGCCAAGGATTTAAACAAGTTCGTAGTTGGGCTTCAGCCCTCCTTAAGAAGTGATCTTTTTTTGGGCTAAAGCCCAACTACAAACCTTTTTTAGAGGCTCTAAACAAGTTCGTAGTTGAGCTTCAGCCCTCTGGTGAGAAAATCACCTTTTTTTGGGCTAAAGCCCAACTACAAACCTTTTTTGGGAGCTAACCGAGCAACATCAACCGCCAAGGCTCTAAACAAACGTACCAAGGAAAAGGACGCTCTTTGAGTTCTCCTGTCCCATTGAGAGATTTAACGATTTCGGCTTGCAAGTGATAATCATTAATATGATTTGGTGGCTCGTGCAGTTTCAGGTAAAGAGTAATGCGGTGGGGGGTTTCGCTGGTTTGCGCCAACCAACAAGGAAAGGTATTTTCTGGTTGGGGTTGAGCAGGCAATTGAATTTGATAGGCGCGAATGCCCACAGATGTGATATCATCGGGGATAGCTGCCATAACCGTGAGGGTACATTGCCAGTCGATCGCCTCCACCTTCTGGCTATCCACCCGGCGAGCCCGGGAAATATTTTTGCAACCCGTCAGCCGCGCCACCGCCACATTAGGCGGACGCTCCAAAATCTTGGTTTTGTCACCGAAAGCCACCATTTTTCCTTCATCCAGTACCAGAATCTGGTCTCCCAGCCGGTATGCTTCTTCAATATTATGAGTCACAAATAAAGTGACGCCAGAGTAATTTACCAGGATATCTCGCACCTGTTTTTCCACTAGATGACGCAGATGAGTATCCAGAGCCGAAAATGGTTCATCTAATAGTAAAATTTCTGGCTCAATTGCCAAGGCTCTCGCCAAAGCCACGCGCTGCTGCTGCCCGCCAGAAAGCTGGTGAGGATAGCGGCTTTCTAATCCATGTAATTGCATTTGGGCAATTTTTTCTGCCACCCGATCGGCTCTGTCGTCTCGAGATAATTTTTGCAGGCCAAAAGCGATATTTTGCCAAACTGTATAGTGAGGAAATAAGGCATAATTTTGCCAAACAAAGCCAATGCGGCGCCGATGAGCTGGTAAATTAATTTTTGCTGCTGAGTCAAAAATTACTCTATGATTAATAACTATTCTGCCTTGATGGGGGTTTTCCAATCCGGCGATACAGCGCAATAGTAGGCTTTTACCCGCTCCAGAAGCTCCCAAGACGCTCAGGGTTTGACTGCTGATGGTGAAATGAGTTTCTAGGGCAAAGTTGCCTTTTGGTTGGTAAATATCAACGGCCAGTTCCCCAGAGGCTGGGGAGAGGGGGTGACGGGGGGACGGGGTGACGAGGTGACGGGGGGACGGGGTGACGGTCCCCTGGTCCCCCCGTCTCCCCTTTAAAAGGGGGGGGGAATTCAGGGCGAAAATGGCGCCAGTAGAAATCGCCACAATGATGATGACCCAAAATAAGGCTGCCTCCATGTCGCCGCTTTCAGCGGCAAAAAAGATGGCGATCGGGATGGTTTGGGTTTGACCGGGAATATTGCCTGCCAGCATAACCGTGGCGCCAAATTCCCCCAAAGCTCTAGCAAAACTTAAAATCGTGCCGCTGAGGATTCCGGGCCATGCTAAAGGGAGTAAGATTTGCCAGAATACCCGCCATTCTGAGGCGCCAAGGGTGCGGGCAGCATTGATAATATTGGGGTCAATTTGGGTAAAAGCGGCGAGTCCGGTTTTGTACATAAAGGGAAATGCCACCACGATCGCGGTGATGACCGTGGCGGACCAGGAAAAAATAATCCTGATGCCCACAGCTTGGAGCATTTGCCCCAGGGGACTGTTTCTACCGAATAAAAGGAGTAAAAAAAAGCCCGTCACGACGGGGGGTAAAACGACGGGAAGGGTAATGAGGCTGTCGATGAGGGTTTTGCCTTTGCCTTGATAGCCATACATCCATCTAGCGGTAGCGAGTCCGAGGCAAAAGACGATCGCGGTGGCGGTAGTGGCGGTGTGGAGGGAGAGCCACAGGGGACTAAGGTCTGGCATGGGCTGGTATTCTGAGATTTTGGGAGATATGAAGGGGAACCGCTGAGGACGGACCAGGGGTGATTTTGGTAAATCCGTATTTGGCGAAAATGGCGGTAGCGCGATCGCTCTGCGCCAAAAATTCCACAAACTCCTTTGCCGCCGCCGCGTTTTTGCCCCCTTTAATCACCGCTGCTGGATAAATCACCGGCGCATGGGACCCCACCGGCGCCAGCGCCACCACCTTCACTTGATCCGAGAGTTTGGCATCAGTGCCATAGACTATCCCCACATCCACATTACCGGTTTCCACATAGGTCAGCACCTGACGCACGTCCTTGGCGAAGACCAATTTCGGCTGCAGTTGCTCCCAAATCCCCAGAAATGATAGGACCTGTTTAGCGTATTCTCCAGCGGGGACACTTTCCGGCGCGCCTACCCCTATCTGCTTCACCTGATCAGAGGCTAAGTCTCGGAAATCATCAATTGTCGTAGTCGCATTCACCGGGGCCACCGCCACCACCTGATTTTCCAGCAAATTTGTCCTCGCTCCCACTTCTACCAGTCCTTTCGACTCTAAAGCATCTATCTGCTTACTGGCAGCAGAGATAAACAGGTCCACCGGCGCCCCCTGTTCGATTTGCTGTTGCAAGGTGCCGGAACTGCCAAACGTGTAAGTTATCATCACATTTGGCTGTTCTTCCTTATAAGCCGAGCTGGCTTCTGTCATCGCCTCTTTGAGGCTCACCGCTACAGCGACAGTTAAATTCTTGGCTACGGCATCCTTGGTCTCTACTGGGGAGTTTTGACCGCAGGCGCTCAACCAGAACAACGCCAAGACTGTCCCGCAGGCAGCAGCCATTTTTTTCATATTTTCTTCCATTTATTCTGGTACAGGCAGGTTTTATCATAGCATCATGTTAGAAAACCCGTCTCTTTAAGTTTGATGGTAATAGGGGTACGGAATAATCATGGTTTGTCGTCACACCGAGATATTGATCCGCGCCACGACCCGTCCCGTGACCCTACCTATTAACGGTGAATTTACCTGCATCTTGACCGCCGAAAAACTGCTTAACCCGCTCGTGCCATAGGATTGTCCCTCGGATGTTAACTATTAGAAATGTCATCATCTATTGACATAGTTAAGAAAGTTAAAATTCTCCATCGAACTGGGGGCGATAAAGGGGTCAGGTAGGCCACAAAACCAGCAAATTTATCAACCCCAAAATGGCTACAATTACCAATGGGCAAGGACAGCAGCTTGGTGACAGGAGTAAAAATACTTATTGTAATTATTTTTAACATTCAAAACCAGAAAAGTCATGTAATATATTCAGTATCAAAGAACACCAAGCTAAATCAACGGACAAGAGGTCAGGCAACAAGAGCCGCATTACCCTACACAGTTGTGGGTTGAGCTTCATCATCTGAGGCGACGGTCTTCGCTGACGGGGTTTTTACATAAGGCTTCTATGGATGGTGAGTCCCAAGAAGCCACATCGCAACAAAAAACTGAATAGGTTTCCGCCGTGCGTGGGGAAGCAGCAAAAATGGCTGCGATATCTGGAAAAAAGTGAGATTGAAGTAAAATTGCCCCGCCAAGCGGAAAATACAGATTGAACGACATCGCTAACAGCAAAAATCAACCAGCACCGGAGGAATTATGGAAACGATAGGAGCAGTGAATCGGAATAACAGCTACACCGAAATCTCCTTATCCAAACCTGTAGAAAAAACTTTGAATAACTTGGAATCACTTGTGTCTCAGAATGTAGAACTTGGGGCAGATAAATGGAAGGGCAGCAGGACTTACGGCTTAGAAGACTTGGGGATGAAAAATCTCCGTCAAGTTTATCGGAACTTGTCTGCAGCCAAGCTAATCGAACACTCGCTAGCCCGGAACGAAGGCACCCTGGCAGACAACGGCGCTCTATGTATTAACACCGGCAAATATACCGGGCGTTCCCCAAACGACAAATTTATCGTGGATGAACCATCAAGCCATGATGAAGTCCACTGGAATAAAACTAACGTCCCGATTTCTGAAGCGAATTTTGACCTGCTGTACCGCCGGGTATTATCCTATGTCCAAGGCCGCGATCTCTACATCTTCGATGGCTTTGTGGGCTGTGACACTAAATATCGCCTCGGCGTGCGCATCGTGACGGAAATGGCTTGCCAAAGCCTGTTTGCTCACCAGCTTTTCTTGCGCCCCACAGAAGCAGAACTGGAAAATCATTTGGCTGATTTCACGGTGATTGCGGTGCCCGGTTTGCATGGCGACCCGGCGATCGATGATGGCATCCACTCGGAAGCATTTATCGTGGTTCACTTTGCGAAAAAATTGGTAATTATCGGTGGATCTAAGTATTCCGGGGAAATCAAAAAATCCGTGTTCTCCCTGATGAACTATTTTATGACCAAGCGGAATGTGCTACCGATGCACTGCTCGGCGAATATGGACGCCCAAGGGCATACGGCGCTATTCTTCGGCTTGTCTGGCACGGGGAAAACTACGGTTTCGGCTGACCCCGATCGCTTCCTCATCGGCGATGACGAACACGGCTGGTCTCCCGAAGGTATCTTCAACTTTGAAGGTGGTTGCTACGCGAAAACGATTCGCCTATCTAAAGAAAACGAGCCCCAAATTTGGGAAGCAATTCGCTTTGGCTCGATGATGGAAAATGTGGTCCTCGACCCGAAAACCCGCACCCCAGATTATGATGATGGCCACTTGACGGAAAATACCCGGGTTGCCTATCCGATCGAGTACATCCCCAATGCGGTAATTCCCAGTGTGGGCAACCACCCGGATGCAGTAATCTTCCTCAGTGCGGATGCTTTTGGGGTGCTACCTCCGATTTCCAAGCTGACGAATCGTCAGGCGATGTATTACTTCATGTCTGGTTACACCAGCAAACTGGCAGGCACAGAACGGGGGATTACTGAACCCCAAGCCGCTTTCTCCGCTTGCTTCGGCAAACCATTCCTGCCTTTGTCGGCTCTGGTATATGCAGAAATGTTGGGCGAACGTCTGCGGCAGCATCAGCGCAATGCCAGTGTGTATTTGGTGAATACTGGCTGGTCTGGTGGTCCTTATGGTGTGGGCAGCCGGATTAAGATTAAGCACACCCGCGCTCTGATTGCAGCGGCTCTGAATGGGGAACTCGATCGTGTCACCTTCCATCCCCACCCCGTTTTCAAGATTTTGGTGCCCGATACTGTCTCCGGAGTCCCCACGGAAATTCTCGACCCCCGCAATACCTGGAGCGATCCTGAAGCCTACGACATCCAAGCCAAGAAACTAGCACGCTTGTTCGTGGAAAACTTCAAACGGTTTAAGACCGCTCCTGCGGAAATCGTCGCCGCCGGTCCTAGCGTCGAACTATAGAGCGATCGGCTTCCGCCTTGCGCCAGTAGGGGTTTGGCCACCAAAACCCTACTGTTGAGGGGCAATTAATCATTGCCCCTACCAGGAGACAACGTAAGTCCCAAAGTCAAAGGTGTTAAACTTTCCTAAAGCAACAATAAATCACCGGAAAGTGGTCAATCCTAGACACAGCTTGACTTTGGGCACCTATCACCCACACAAGTTTCACTAAGTGGCAATTGTATTGTTACAAAAGTTGCCCAAAAAAGAACTTTGCACATGGCTACCTTAAAAATTGGCATCAACGGATTTGGACGCATCGGACGCCTAGTGTTCCGAGCCGGTCTCAACAATCCAGACATTGAATTTGTCGGCATCAACGACCTCGTACCCCCCGACAACCTCGCCTACCTCCTCAAATACGACTCCACCCAAGGCAAATTCGCCGGTGAAGTCATCGCCAAAGACGACGGCATCGTAGTTAACGGCAGATTCATTCCCTGCGTATCCGTGCGGAACCCCGCCGAACTCCCTTGGGGTAGCTCCGGCGCCCACTACGTGGTAGAATCCACCGGCTTGTTTACCAACTATGACGGCGCCGCCAACCACATTAAAGCAGGCGCCAAACGGGTCGTCATCTCCGCACCCACCAAAGACCCGGATAAAGTACCCACATTCCTGGTTGGCGTCAACCACGACAAATTCAACCCCGCTACTGATGATGTAGTTTCTAACGCGAGCTGCACCACCAACTGTTTAGCACCAGTGGCGAAAGTCATCGATGATAACTTCGGTCTCACCGAAGGTCTGATGACCACAGTTCACGCCATGACCGCCACCCAACCCACGGTAGATGGACCGAGTAAGAAAGACTGGCGCGGTGGTAGAGGCGCCACCCAAAACGTGATTCCCGCTTCCACTGGCGCCGCCAAAGCTGTGGCCCTGGTATTGCCCCAACTCAAGGGCAAGCTCACCGGGATGGCGTTCCGGGTGCCAACTCCCGATGTGTCTGTGGTTGACCTGACTTTCCGCACCGCCAAAGCCACCAGCTATAAGGAAATCTGCGCGGCGATGAAAGCCGCCTCGGAAACTTCCCTAAAAGGGATTTTGGGTTATACCGAGGAGGAGGTAGTTTCCTCTGACTTTATTGGCGATGCTCGGTCTAGTATCTTTGATGCTGGTGCCGGGATGGAACTCAACTCTAATTTCTTTAAAGTTGTCTCTTGGTACGATAACGAGTGGGGTTATTCCTGCCGGGTGATTGATTTGATGCTCTCGATGGCCAAGAAAGAAGGGATTTTGTAACAATTGACAATTGATAATTGACAATTGATAATTGATAATAGACGATTGATAATTTTTAATTATTAATCGTCTATTATCAATTATTAATGTCATTATGCTGTTTAAACATGATGCTTAAACAATTAGTCCTCAAAGGCTTCAAATCGATTAAGGCAACAGAATTTGAGTTGGGCTCATTAAATATCTTGATTGGAGCTAACGGAGCCGGTAAGAGCAATCTCGTTTCCTTTTTCAAGATGCTTAATGAAATGATGGCCGGACGTTTGCAGCAGTACATCGGCACATCGGGACGGGCCCAATCTCTCTTACACTTTGGGGCTAAGATAACACCGCAAATAGAGGCGCGATTAGAATTCGAGGTAGAGAATGGAACAGATATCTATGACCTGCGTTTGTTCCATGCTGCTGGGGATACGCTAATTTTTGCTGAAGAAAAATTGAGTTTCTTACAAACCGGTTACTTGTCGCCGAGAATAGATGACTTGGGGGCAGGACATCAGGAAACAAAAATTAGAGAAAAAGCCGATGCAGGTTTGGCCACAGCAAGTACCCTCAGATACTTACTAAATCGTTGCCGCGTTTATCACTTTCACGATACATCTTCTACGGCGGGGGTGCGTCAATCCTGTTACGTAGGTGACAATCGATGGCTGATGCCAGATGCAGGAAATTTAGCGGCATTACTGCTGAGGTTTCGCGAGGAAAACAGTTCCGCCTATCACCGCATTGTACGCAACATCCGGTTGATTGCACCGTTTTTTGATGACTTTGACCTGGAGCCAGATAGAGCTAATCGTGTCATTCTGAACTGGCGGGAAAAGGGATCCGATCGGGTGTTCGGTCCGCACCAATTTTCCGATGGGACTTTGCGAGCCATCTGTCTCACCACTTTGCTTTTGCAGCCGTCAGATGAATTGCCAAAACTGATTGTGGTGGATGAACCAGAACTGGGGCTTCATCCTTATGCTCTTAATGTGGTAGCGGCGTTGTTTGGCAAAGCGGCGGAGCATACACAAATTCTCATCAGTACCCAATCGAGTCCTTTCTTAGATAACTTTAATCCCGAAGATGTAATTACGGTAAATCGAGAGGGTCAGGAGTCGCAATTTCACCGGTTAAATGCCACAGAATTAGAAGATTGGCTGCAAGAATATAGCTTGGGAGAAATCTGGGAGAAAAATATCCTGGGGGGAGGACCACACTAATGGTACGCCTCTATTTATTTGCCGAAGGGCAAACGGAGCAGACATTTGCTGACAACTTGCTTAAACCGCACTTGAGTCAATATGAAGTGTTACTGCACAACCCTATCCTCATCGCTCATGCCAGAAAAAAGGGGAAAGTGCATCGGGGCGGCGGGCGCAATTATTTGGCGATGAAAAACGATATCCAGCGGTTGCTCCGGCAAGAAAAAGCCGCAGACGTATTTTTTACCACTATGATTGATTTGTATGCTATTTCTGCTCAATTTCCAGGATTGTCTGAATCCGAGAAGCTGCGCCAAAATCCCACAGAGCGGGTGGAATTTTTAGAGCAATGCTTCGCTGAGGACATCGGTGATGCCCGATTCATACCATACATTCAATTACATGAATACGAGGCATATCTTTTTTGCGACCCCACTTGTTTTGAGTTCGTTTATGATAACTGTTCGAGGCAAATAGCCGCTCTCAAGAACATAGCAGCACAACATGATAACCCTGAGTTGATTAATGATGGACAGCATACAGCACCGAGTAAACGCATCATTGCCCAGTTTCCTGCTTATGAAACAGGAAAAACTGCTGATGGGTCACAATTGGGTGAACTAATTGGACTGGAAGTAATTAGGAGCAAGTGTCTCCACTTCAACGCATGGCTCTCCCGACTTGAATCATTAAGTGGGGGAGACACTGCTCCTTGATTAAGGTTAAAGGAATTCTTACAAGAGGCAATAGGTAAAGCACAAGGGACAAGTGACAAGTGACAAAAGACAAAAGTTAGTTCTGTTTATCCTAAGTTTTATTATACAAAGTGAGAAACAACGCCGAAGGATGTTTTGGTGACATTTCGGCTGATTTACAAGGCATTTTTCTGTTATATAGCAAATTTTATACAAAATATACTATGGTAACAAACTTGTCACAATAGTAGCAGTGAGGGTTCTTTTAGGATAAGTTAAGTAGATGGCAGTACAAACAGCGGCGATCGTCTCCGAGGAAGCCGCCGCCGGATGAGGCGCCTAAACTGGACTTAAGAGAAGGTAAATGAGCATTTATACTTCTGTTCTGGAAGACCTACTGCGGGCGGAGCCCAAGCTGCGGACCCAAGTATATTTCAAGTCTTCTTTGGTTGCCCTGTCCCATGCGATGGAAGATCAGGTACTGGCGGCTCCAGAAGGAGGGACGCTGGGGGATGAGGATATGCCGCTGGTAATTGCTTGTTTCCAAAAAGAGCGCTTTTATCGTCAGGAGGCGCACCGATACCGGCGAATTGGGGAGAAGAGCGACCAGGTATATGTGCTGGCGGCTCCGGAAACGGAATTTAAAAATAGCTCGGATGTCCTGGAAATGGTGGCGTTTAGCCCGGACGAT
Source organism: Oscillatoriaceae cyanobacterium M33_DOE_052 (assembly GCA_015296065.1). GTDB lineage: Bacteria > Cyanobacteriota > Cyanobacteriia > Cyanobacteriales > Laspinemataceae > Koinonema. The sequence continues at coordinate 21,331 of DVDU01000105.1, forward strand.
GCTTTAGCTCGGGAGTGGCACTTGGTGGCGATCGGCTCTAACTACGCCATGTGTTTGGTGTGCCAAGAAAAAGAGGAGGAAAAACCCCTGCCAGAACATTTAGCGATGGATCAGGCACGGCGGTTTGAAGGGATTTGGACGTTTGAACGCCCGGTAGTAAACCGGGCAGCATCACTGCTATTAGACCAGATTATGGCATACCGGCCAGAGCTTACCGCTAAGGTGAAGCAGGGTAAGGCGATGCTGGCGGCGGGGCAGAAAAACCCCCTGGTGGCAGACCCGGCCCCATTTGCCGATCGCCTCGTCACCTACCTGCAAGCCTCCCAATATAAACTGATGAAAACCTACCGCTCCCTGGCAGACCAAGAGCGGCGGGAGCGCTTAGTCAACTCGATCGCATCAAGCCTGCGTCGCTCCTTAGAGCCAGTGGAAATCTTCCAAGTCGCCACCAGAGAACTGGGAATCGCTACCGGAGCCTGTCGCTGTTTGATTTACCGCTGCAAAGAAACCGACGAATCAGCCATTATTGAACATCAATATTTAGCGAACGGGATCAGCTCCCTGGCGGGGCAAACCTGGCCATTGAAAGATCATCCCCTATTTCAAGAAGTCTTGCACAGCCGTGAGTCCGCCTGGACTGGTGAAGCCGAAACCGACCCCAGGCTAAAAACTCCAGCCATGAAGCGGGCGATTACCCGGTGGCACATCGGCTCTTGGCTGCTCGTACCGGTAATGTATCAAACTCAGGTGGTGGGGATAGTGGAATTGCACCACTGCGGCGGTTGCCCCCGGGACTGGGTGGAAGAAGAAAGGCGAATGGTGGAGGCGATCGCCTCCCAAATTGGCGTTGCCCTGATCCAAGCCGAAGCCTACACCCACCTAGAAGAACTCAACCATCAACTCGAAGCCTTAGAACGCACCCGCAGCAACCTCATTGCCATCACCGGACACGAACTGCGCACCCCCCTATCCACGATCCAAATATGCCTAGAAAGCCTTGCCACTGACCCAGATATGCCAGCGGAATTGCGGCAAATCATGCTCAGTACGGCTCTCGCCGACGCCGATCGCCTGCGCAAACTGGTGCAAGACTTCCTCACCCTATCTCATCTGGAAAGTGGGCGAGTGCAGTGGCATCTAGAAACCCTTTCCCTCTTAGAATGCGTAGAGGTTGCCCTCAGCAGCATTCGGGCTCGCCAAGCATCAGCGGACCTGCCCCACCTGGAAATCCAAATGCCAGAAGATTTGCCCTTTGCCCGCGCCGATGGCGAGTGGTTGGTAGAGGTCCTATCGAAACTTCTGGACAACTCCTGCAAGTTTACCCCCCCCACAGGCACCATCACCATCACTGCCACTGCTCTAGATGATGGCAATATTGAAATCATTGTGGCTGATACCGGGCGCGGTATCCCATCCGATCGTCTGGAAACCGTATTCGATCGCTTCTACCAAGAAGAAGGGGCCCTCCGACGTACCACCGGCGGCACCGGTTTAGGTTTAGCCATCTGCCGCCAAATCGTCACTGGCTGGGGGGGGCGCATTTGGGCTACCTCCTCGGGCATCAACCAGGGCACTGGTTTTCACTTCACCATTCCCGCTGCCAAGGACAGCCAAAACCTAAGCCTGGAGCCGCCAGGGGCCAATCCTGCCAAAAAGCGCAGCCGCAACGCCAATAGTGGCAATACCACCCGCCAGAGCCGATCGCGCCAGATTCGGAAAAGCCCTTCTTGACGTTCATTAGATAAAGAACTGTAACATTTCCTCACAAACCACCCGAACCAGGGGTGAGCAAATGATACGATTCCATAAAAATTACTCAACAAAAAGAGAGATAAATTTATGGCAGATACCCTGACTGGAAAACCACCAAAGTTTGGCGGCGGCACCGGCGGCATGCTGACCAAAGCCCAAGTGGAAGAAAAATACGCCATCACCTGGACCAGCAAAAAGGAGCAGGTGTTTGAAATGCCCACCGGGGGCGCTGCCATTATGAACGAAGGGGAAAACCTCCTGTACCTGGCACGCAAAGAACACTGCCTAGCTCTGGGCACCCAGTTGCGGACCAAGTTCAAGCCCAAAATCGAAGACTACAAAATCTACCGCATTTATCCCAACGGTGAGATGGAGTACCTGCATCCCAAGGATGGCGTCTTCCCCGAGAAGGTGAACGAAGGTCGCGAAGCCGTGGGCAAAATCGACCACAGCATCGGCAAAAACACCGAACCCTCCAAAATCAAGTTCACCACCAAAAAGCCTTACGATGCCTAAGTGGTGTCACAAGGCAGCTTGTCGTTAGTCCGACATGGTTTGTAGTTGGGTTTGGGTCTTCGGTGGGCTAAAGCCCAACTACGAACCTAATGACGACCACAATTGTTTGTAGTTGGGCTTCAGCCCTCTTTTGGGCTAAAGCCCAACTAAGAACCTAATAACGACCAAAATTGTTTGTAGTTGGGTTGCAGCCGGATGGTGGGCTAAAGCCCAACTACGAACCTAATCACTTGAACCTTTTATGATTTTTCCCGATTTCCCTCAATTTTGCGATTTGGCCGAGCAGGGCAATTTCGTGCCGGTGTATCAGGAATGGGTAGCAGATTTGGATACGCCGGTTTCCGCATGGTACAAGGTTTGCGCCGGACACCCTTACAGTTTCTTGCTCGAATCCGTGGAAGGGGGGGAGAAAATCGGGCGTTACAGCCTCCTCGGATGTGACCCTTTATGGATTTTGGAGACTCGGGGCAACCGCACCACGAAGACCGATCGCTCTCAACAAGTGGAAGTGTTTGAGGGAGACCCATTTGAGATTCTCAGCCGCTGCTTAGCGTCCATAAAACCTGTACATTTACCCGAACTGCCTTCAGGGTTGGGCGGATTGTTCGGTTTCTGGGGTTATGAATTAATCCGCTGGATTGAACCCCGAGTGCCAGTCAATGAGTTTCAAGCGGGAGAACTGGCCGACGGGTTGTGGATGCAGGCAGATAGTTTGCTGATTTTTGACCAGGTGAAACGAAAGATTTGGGCGATCGCCTACGCCGACTTGCGCGACCCCAATGTAAACCTGGAGGCAGCATATGCCACAGCCACCGCTCGCGTCAGCGATTTAGTGACCAAGCTGCGCCAACCCCTGGAATCCAACCTGGCTTTGGCTTGGACCCCCCCCACCACCCCAGCCACAGATGCCCAATTTACCAGCAACACTGGCGAAGAGCGCTACTGCCAAAATGTCCTGAAAGCCAAAGAATATATCAAAGCTGGGGATATTTTCCAGGTGGTTCTTTCCCAACGGCTGACCACGGAATACACAGGGGACCCTTTCAGCCTCTACCGCTCCCTGCGCTCCATCAACCCTTCTCCCTACATGGCTTATTTCCACTTCCTCGACTGGCAAATTATCGGCTCCAGTCCAGAAGTGATGGTAAAAGCGGAAAAAACCGCCGATGGCGGCAGACTCGCCACCGTCCGCCCGATCGCGGGCACCAGACATCGGGGCAAAACCGCCGCCGAAGATGCCGCCTTGGCCGCAGATTTGCTCGCGGACCCGAAAGAACTGGCAGAACACGTGATGTTGGTTGACTTGGGCCGCAATGATTTGGGTCGGGTTTGCATCAAAGGCACGGTGAAGGTAGATGATTTGATGACGATCGAGCGTTACTCCCACGTCATGCACATCGTCAGCAACGTAGTGGGACAGCTCCCCGAAGATAAAACCGCCTGGGACTTGCTCAAAGCCTGTTTCCCCGCCGGAACTGTCAGCGGCGCTCCTAAAATTCGGGCAATGGAAATCATCCACGAATTAGAAGCCGATCGCCGTGGCCCCTATTCCGGCGCTTATGGTTACTATGACTTTGAGGGACAGCTCAACACCGCGATCGCCATCCGCACCATGATTGTCCGCAGTCAAGGGAACGGCAAACACACCGTCTCCGTTCAAGCCGGAGCCGGATTAGTCGCCGACTCTGACCCCCAGAAAGAATACCAAGAAACCCTCAACAAAGCCAGAGGCTTACTCGAAGCCATCCGCTCCCTCACTTAGGAGCAATTCATCCCCCTGTCCTTCTACCTCTATAGAAACCGGGTTTCTCAAACAAGGTGCCTCGTATTGAGATGAGAAGCCTTGGCAGAAACCCGGTTTCTTCTACACGGGACAAATCACAAAGGACAAAGGACTAAGGACTAAGGACAAAGGACTAAGGACAAACGACAATGGATAAACTCACATACTATATCGTCGATGTATTTGCCATAGAAGAAAAATACACCGGTAATCAGCTTGCTGTGTTCACCAAAGGCGCCGAAAACCTATCAGACAGGCAGATGCAGCGTATCGCCAAAGAAATCAACTATTCTGAAACCACCTTTGTTATCTCAAGTGAGATAACAAATGGCGGCTATGATGTGCGCATCTTCACCCCAGCGCAAGAAATCCCCTTCGCCGGACATCCCACCCTCGGCACCGCCTTTATTATTCAAAGTGAGATAATCAGGCAACCCGTCACCAGCATCACCTTAAACCTCAAAGTGGGGCAAATTCCCGTCAATATAGAAACTCAAAACAGCGCTACTATCTGGTGGATGCAGCAAAAACCCCCCACCTTCCATCAGACATTATCCCCAGACGCGATCGCCCCCGTCCTCAACCTAGAAACCGCCGATATCGATACCCGTTTCCCCATTCAAGAAGTATCCACCGGCATCCCCTTTATCATCGTCCCCTTAAAAACCCTCGCCGACCTCAAACGCGCCAAAATTAATCGAGAAAAATACTTTGACCTCATCCGCACCACCGACGCCAAATGTATCCTCATCTTCTCCCCCGAACCATACCATCCTGATAGCCACATCAGCGTCCGCATGTTCGCCGACTATTTAGGAGTACCCGAAGACCCCGCCACCGGGAGCGCCAACGGGTGTTTAGCCGGTTATCTAGTCCAACATAAATATTTCGGCACTGACAACATTAACCTGCGCGCCGACCAAGGATATGAAATAGGCAGGCCCTCATTACTCCTCCTCAAAGCCGAAGACCAAGTATCGGAAATATCCGTATTTATCGGCGGCAAAGTCACTCTAGTTGCCCAAGGAGAATTTGTTTAAATATCATTTGTCCTTTGTCCTTTGTCATTGGCAAATTTAGCAATAAATTTTATGATAATTGATGAAAACCTGAAAAACAATCTGCAATCCCACCTATTCCAAATCGTCCGCGAAAGAGACCCATACTTAGCCACTGGCGGCTACTTCTACGTCCGCGAATACATCCGCTCAGAATTGCAAAAGTGGGGTATCGTCGAAACCCATAAATTTTTAGACAACGGCAAAACCCATCAAAACCTCATCCTCAACCTCCCTGGGGATGATTCCTCCCGTCCCCCAATCTTAATCGGCGCTCACTACGACACCGTACCCGGATCCCCCGGCGCCGACGACAATGGCACCGGCATCGTCGTACTATTAGAATTAGCCAGAATCTTCGCCACTTCCCCCGCCAAATATCCCCTCCGCCTCGTAGCATTCGACCTAGAAGAATACGGCTTACTAGGCAGCACAGCCTACGCCAAACACTTACACGCCAACCAAGAGCCCCTGCGGTTAATGATATCCCTAGAAATGCTCGGATATCGGGACTCTACCCCCAACTCCCAAAGCTATCCCATCGGACTACAATACTTCTATCCCAACACCGGCGATTTTATCGCCTTAATCGGCAACTTAAGCAACCTGATTGACTTAAAGAAAATTAGCCACAGCATCAAAACTACTGCCAATATCCCCTCCGAAATCCTCCCAGTCCCCATGCGAGGTTTTATCGTTCCCGACACCCGCCGCAGCGACCACGCCCCATTTTGGGATCAAGGTTATGCCGCCATAATGATAACCGATACCGCCAATATGCGCAATCCCCACTATCACCAGCCCACCGATACCATAGACACCCTCGATTTAGACTTTCTCACCGGCGTTTGTCAAGGATTAGCCGCCGCCATTCACAATTTATAGTATTAGTCATTAGTCCCTTGTCCCTTGTCCCTTGTCCCTTGTCATTTCTCCCCTCTCCCCTTGTGGGAGCCTTGTGGGAGAGGGGCAGGCGGTGAGGGCAACCAAGGACAAATGACAAAGGACTAATCACAAATGCTATAATATCAAGCACATCAACCAGAGGGAATAAATAGCTATGGTAACTGCTACCATCCCAGAAACCATCTCTCTCGCAGACTTTCTCGCCCACCCCGCCGAACACATGGAATGGGTGGATGGACAATTGGTGGAGACTAAAGGCATGACCGTAAAGCATAGTGTGATTCAGTCAAAGTTAAGCAGCTTGTGGAGAAATTACATCAGCCAATCCCCACAAAGTGGAGAAGTCGCGGTAGAATTGCCCTGCCGGACAAAAAAACAGGGGCGGCGTCCCGATGTCTCCTATCTCACCCCAGAATTAGTCACCCAGTTTGGCAATGCCACCTCATTACCTCAAAGTCCACCCTTAATCGCCGAAATTGCCTCTCCTGATGATGCGGGGGATGAATTATTACTGAAAGCGCAAGAATATCTAGATTCCGGTTGTCAGGAAGTGTGGCTGGTATTTCCCGAAGCCAGACGGGTTCTGGTGATGACGGCTAACCAAACATTCGGATTTAATCCCGGTGAAACCGTGACAACTAAATTGCTATTACCGGGATTTGCTGTAGCACTCGATGAGTTGTTTGGTTAAATTTTGTCCTTGGTCATTTGTCCTTGGTCCTTAGTCCTTGGTCTATAGAAACCAGTTTTCTGAAACCAGATGGCTTAGACTTCAACAGAGACTCTCAGCAAGAAACCCGGTTTCTGTGGGTCATTTATCAAATCAAAAATGCTATAATACATAATCAATCATCCATCATCCATATGGAAAATCAAATCTTGTTTCAGGCTCCCTTAATCCCCATCACCCATCAATCAGGGCAAACTAATACTCACCCAGAAACCACCGCCACCCTCACCGCTAACACCCTCACTTGGGTAAAAAATGGCATCAACCAGGTACTATCACTAGATGATGTGGTTGGGGCATCAGATTTGGGTGAAACCGTAGGGATAAATCACAACATTAATCACCCGTATTGGTTTGTGATCCACGCTTATCCTGTGGGTGAAAAAAGATGGGGTTTCTTTTTCCGTCAGCGCACCAGAGTATTGCAAGAATACCACTTTGCCTGCACGGATCAAACAGCGGTGCAAACTTGGATAACAGCCATTAGAAATACCCTTCAAGGTCTGCCACCTAATGCCCCGCCTCAGCCACCCCGGCGTCTGGGAGTGATTCTCAATCCAGCTAGTGGCAAAAAAAAGGCTCGGGAAATTTTTAACCAAGTTCGTCCTTTACTGGTACAAAGCCATTGTCAATTGACTATTACTGAAACTACTGGCAGAAATGATGGCGACTTAGGGGATCGCGGCTTAGATATTGCTGCCATAGATGCTCTGGTAGTTGTAGGCGGAGATGGCACTATTCACGAAGTAATCAACCGCTTGGCGAATGATGCAGATAAACTCGCTATCCAAAAAATTCCTTTGGGTGTGATTCCAGGGGGAACTGGTAATGGTTTATGTCAGAGCTTATTGGCGATATCGGGAGAATCATACAGCCCTATCAATGCGGCTTTTTTAATTGCTAAAGGACGGGTTAAAGCTCTGGATATTGGTCTTGTTGAAGAAGCTAATCGGCGTTATTACAGTTTTTTGGCATTATCGTGGGGTTTGGTGAGTGATGTTGATATAGAATCAGATGTCCTCCGGTTTTTGGGGGCGCTGAAGAATGATGTATATGCTTTAATTAGACTTATTTTTTTACGGATTTATCCGGGAAAATTATCGTTTGTTCTCCACGATAGTGACGAACCAGATAAGTGGCAGATGATCGAAGGGGATTTTATTCTGTTTTGGGCGATGAATGTGCCTTGGGCAACTTACAATCTGCAACCTGCGCCTAAAGCCTGTTTGGATGATGGGGCGATCGACTTGATTATCATCCGGCGTGGTTCATCTAAATTGCAATTACTTCAAGCATTTTGGCAAGCCGCAGATGGCAGTCATCTATCTTTGCCCAATGTAGAATATTATAAAGTCCAGCGGTTTCGTTTAGAGCCCCTAAATAATCAGGGAATTTTAGCTGTCGATGGGGAAAGAGTTGATTGCCAACCTATCGAGTTTGTGATGTCCAGGGGAATCGCCCGGGTTTTCTGTTAGGAAATTAGGGACACGCGCTGCCGTGTTCCTAGGGCAGAAAATCTTATGTTATACTAAGGGCGCCAAACCAGAGAAGAGATAAAATTATGCCAGAGGCTTGGACGGAGGATCTATTAGCAAATAACGATGCGAAGGCGACGCCTGAGAGCGATCGATCGGCTGAACCGGATACTACTCCCACGAGACCCCGATCGTTTATCGAAAAAAAGATTAAAATTGTCACTCTGCAACTGGCCCGATTTTTGTCCAGGTGGTCCTGGATTACACCCAATAGGATAACAGTGGTTTCCGCATCTTTGGGCGGACCAGTGGCGGCTTGGCAAATATACCAGGGAAATTATCTGGTAGCAGTAGCGGCTATTGCCATTAGTGGTATTCTCGATGATATTGATGGCGACTTGGCGAGGACAACCGGGATGGTGTCGCCGTCAGGAGCGATTTTAGATAGTGTTCTGGACAGGTATGTGGACTTTTTTGTAATTTCCGCTCTGATATTGATGGCGCCAGAGCAGCATTTAATTCCCGGTTTGCTGGCACTTTTGGGGGCGAGTTTAGTTCCTTATATCCGCGCCAGAACCGAGGCGGAAGGTAAAAAGAGCGTCGCCACTATAGGAGACCGGACTACCCGCTTGATTCTGCTGGTAATCGGTATCCTGACTCAACAATTTTTTGCCCTCCTCATTATTTTAGCAGCAATTTCTCATCTGGCAGCGCTCCACCGGTTGATTTTTGCTTTAATGCCCGATCGACAAGATTAAATGGTAATTTGTCCCTTGTCCTTTGTCATTTGTCCTTTGTCCCTTGTCAAAGAAACCGGGACCAGGCGGCAATACACCCTGCATCATCGCCGAGATTTGGTGTTTGTTACCCGGTTTCTGTCGGACAAATGACCAAGGACAAAGGACAAAGGACAAAAGACAAATGACCAATGATTTTTGACCAGTGACAAATTATGCGGACTTTTCTCATTGTCTGGTTCGGACAACTTGTATCCCACATTGGTTCCGGTCTTTCCAGTTTTGCCTTGGGGGTGTGGGTATATGAGGAAACCCAGTCCGTCACAGATTTTGCCCTGATTTCTCTGTGCATTTACCTGCCACATATTATTACTTCGCCCGTGGCGGGGGCGATCGTCGATCGGTGGAACCGTCGCTATGCGATGATTCTTAGTGACGCCGCCTCCGGTATTGGCACTGTGGCAATTTGGATACTTCTGTATTTCGACAAGCTGGAAATCTGGCACATTTATATAGCCGTTGCTATCAACTCATTTTTTAATAGCTTTCAGTGGCCAGCCTACAGTTCAGCCACGACGACGCTCGTACCGAAAAAAGACTTAGGGAAAGCCAATGGATTACTCCAAAGCGCTAGAGCTGCTGCCAAAATTATTGCGCCCACAATGGCAGGATTTTTGGTAAAAGAGATTCAGATTGAAGGAGTAATGTTCATTGATTTTATGACGTTTTTATGCGCTTTAGGTACATTGTTATGTGTCCGGTTTCCCAAACCAGAAGTTACCGATAAAACTCCGCCAAAACTGGAAGAGCTGTTCCAAGATACTGTTTATGCTTGGAAATATATTACGATTCGTCCGGGTTTGTTTTGGCTGCTAATTTTTTTGGCTGTAACATACTTTAACTTGGGCGTTCTCCAAGTAGTGTTTTGGCCAATGATGTTGAGTTTTGCCGATAGCAAAGCTCTGGGGATGGTGCTATCGATCGGGGGTTGTGGGTGGCTGTTGGGCAGCGTGATGATGAGCGCGTGGGGCGGTCCCAAACGGCGGGTTTACGGCATCTACCTGCCCGTGATTATGCAGGGCATCTGCTTACTTTTCGGTGGGGTCAGGACTTCTGTCCCTCTAGTCGCAATTGGAGTTTTCGGTTATCTATTTGCCTACCCTATTGCCATAAGTTGTAACCGTGCGATCTGGCAGACCAAAATTCCCCTAGAATTGCAAGGAAGAGTATTTGCTCTAGACTTTACCATAGAAAAAGCTGTATCCGTCTTGGCCTATGTGATCAGCGGGCCGTTGGTGGACACCTTTTTGGATCCCATCCTGGCACCCGGTGGCTTGTTGGCAACGACGATCGTGGGGGATATCCTCGGCGTGGGTAAAGGACGCGGGATTGGGTTGCTCTTCGTTTCTCTGGGTATTATTACGATTATGGGCACCTTTTTCGCCTACCGCTATCCCCGTGTGCGGCGGGTGGAAAAAGAATTACCCGATGCCATTTGAAGCTAGGGGACGGACGGGGTGACGGGGTGACGGGGAGCAGGGGAGCAGGGGAGCAGGGGAGCAGGGGAGCAGGGGAGCAGGGGAGCAGGGGGAGTGTGGGGAGTGTGGGGAGTAATCTTCCCCCTCTTCCCCCTCTTCCCCCTCTTCCCCTGCCCCCCTGCCCCCCGTCCCCTAGTCACCCCATCCCCCATCACCCCGTCATCCCTGCTCAAATAACCCCCATGAGGCTATGAGGGGAGGAGGATTACCCAGTTACCCCAATCTCGCGTAATAATACAATTGATATTTGTAAATTTTCTTTTTTTCCTGTTACCCCCTGGCATAGGCAATGGAGTTCGATCGGCAATGGCAAAAATTTTAGTTATTGATGACGATATAACAATTCAATTAGTGCTACAACATTTACTCCAGGAAGAGGGGCACGAAGTGGTAATAGCCCGAGAGGGTAAAGATGGTATCCGCAAAGCCAGGGAATGGCATCCCGATGGCATTATCTGTGATTGGATGATGCCATCACTCGACGGATTGGAAGTATGCCGCCAAGTGAAAGCGATACCAGATTTAGCCACGACTTTCTTTATCCTACTGACCGCGAGAGAGGAAGTGGACGATTTGGTGAAAGGTCTGGACGCAGGGGCAGATGAATTCCTCTCCAAACCAGTGGAGGCGGAGAAATTGCTGGCGCGGATGCGGGCGGGGTTACGATCGCGCACCCTGACCCAGCAGCTCTCGCAAAAATCAGCCCTCCTGGCAGCCCTGGTGGAAGTACAAGGCTGTTTGCTGGCGGATAACAGCACTAATGGCTGTTACGCCCAAGTAATCTCCACTCTGGGACGCGCCCTTGACGCCAGTCATGCCTACTTTTGGGAAGCCTCCCCAGACAGCCCGAACCTAAATCGAATGCGGGTAGATTGGTTTCCTAAGCAGTACCGCCACAACGCCCGTTTAGGAGTGCAGTCTCCCCATTCATCCTACCCGCCCGCTTCGTGGTTGCAACTGCTAGCCAAAGGGCAAGTTATTCACACCACCGCCGCCAACCTGCCTGCATCAGAGCGGCAAATTTTAGAGGATCTGGATATCCAGACGTTGGTGCTTTTCCCCGTGACCGTCAACGGCAAATATTGCGGATTTATTGGCTGTGAAAACCACAGTCGTGCCCGTCTCTGGGATGACTCAGAAATGGATCTGCTGCGTGCCACGGTCTCTGCCATATCTCTCCACTTAGAGCGCAGTGCTGCCGAAGGGGAAAAAGCCCGATCGCTGGCCGCTCTCCAAGAAAGTGAGGCTCGCTATCGTGCCATTGTGGAAGACCAAACCGAACTAATTTGCCGCTTTGCCCCGGACGGCACCATCACTTTTGTCAACGATGCTTACTGCCGTTATTTTGGGATTAGCAGAGATATGGCGAGGATGGGCTCCCTTGTCCCAATTATTCCCGATTTAACCCGGGACTTTTATACTCATCCCGTGGTTACCCGCGAACATTCCCTCATCTTACCGAACGGCGAGGTGCGGATTCACCAGTGGACCGATCGCGCCCTGTTTGATGACCAAAATCGCCTCCTGGGCTTCCAGGCTGTGGGACAGGACATCACCGATCGAAAGCGCGCCGAAGAAGAAGCCATCAAAGCTCTAGAAAAAGAAAAAGAACTCTTAGAACTGAAATCGCGCTTTGTTTCAATGGTGTCCCATGAATTCCGCACCCCCCTAACTACCATCCTCTCGGCGGCAGATTTGCTAGAATATTACATCGATACTTGGACAGCCACTAAAAACCTGGAGTATATCCAGCGCATTCAAACCGCAGCGGTTAATATGACCAATTTATTAGAAGATGTGCTATTTATAGGCAGGAGTGAAGCTAACAAAATTTTATTTAATCCCAAACCCATCGATTTATCCGAGTTTTGCCAAAAAATTTTAGCAGAAATCCAAGCCTGTCTGGCAACTAATCACTTAATCACATTTACTGAGCATTTCGTCAATTTTGAATTAATTCACCATGAAAACCGAAATGACCTCCCAAAATCTCAGCAGCCAGTGCTAGCGTTTATGGATGAAAAACTCCTCCAGCAAATTATCGGCAATCTCGTTTCTAATTCCCTCAAATACTCTCCCATAGATGGTAGAGTAGAATTTCATCTCATTTGGGGTAAATCAGAGGTCAAAATTGCCGTCAAAGATAATGGTATTGGCATTCCCACAGAAGAGTTACCCCATCTGTTTGAATCTTTTTATCGCGCTAAAAATACTGCTGATATACCGGGCACCGGTCTGGGACTAGCAATTGTGAAGAGAAGTGTGGATGTGCATGGGGGCGAAATCTCTGTCGAGAGTGAATTGGGCATAGGCACTACTTTTACCGTGACCTTGCCTTTGATTTCCCTGTCTAGTTAATCAAAAAATCTAGAAATCAGCGATCGTGCCCGATGAATCCCTAGGCCAAAATACGGCTGGTATAATTCTGAACCGTGGAGATAGAATGGGGCACTGGTGCTGGGGCAAATTAAATTTTGACAAAGCACCAGTGACCAAAGACAAGCAAGAAAACAATTATGAGTAGCAGAAAGCTATAATAGAACCAGGGATAAAACCGGCATCAACCATATGGAGAGAGGTGCAGCGCCAGCATCAGGGGTGTGGGAGGATGGCGATTTGGCCGGTGGAAACTGTAGCTGGTTGGCGTTATTCCCTCGCTGCATGAGAAAATAAGTTTATCGTGGGATGCCAGGAAGAGGGAATGGGACTGAATCGACGCGAATTTTTGCAACGAGCTAGCGGCGTGCTAGCGACGATGGGAATTAGCGAGACTTTGCTGTGGCAAATGGGCGATCGCTACTACCAAGCTCTCGCCCAGCCCACCGCTGGTGGGGCGCCTCGTAAATTAGCACTGTTAGTAGGAATTAACCGTCTCCCCTCCGGGGAGCCAAAAAAGCCTCCCGGAGGGGAACCAAAAAACGCCTCTCCGGCGGGAGTACCCCTAACCGGTTGCCTAACCGATGTGGAGCTACAACAGGAACTCCTCACCAATCGGCTGGGTTTTCGCCCAAGGGATATCCTCACCCTCACGGACGCACAAGCCACCCGCCAAAACATTGAGGAGGCATTTCTTAACCATCTCACCGCGCAAGCCGCCGCCGGTGACGTGGTGCTGTTCCACTTTAGCGGCTACGGTCGCAGTCTGTATCGCCCCAGTCCTGGTGAAGAGGAAAGGGATGCAGAAAGTACCAAACCCCATCACAGCTTAGTACCCGTAGATGGGGGCTCCGCCAATGGCGAGGACTCATCGGTGAATGACTTGCTCTTAGAAACCCTGTGGCTACTCTTGGGTACTCTCAATACGAATCGGGCTCTGGTGGTGTTGGATACCAGCTACGCCTATCCGGGGAGTAATTGGCAGGGGAATTTGCGCATCCGCTCTCGACCGAGCCCCGCCACACCCATACTGAACCCCCAAGCCCGTGATTTCCAAGCCACATTACGAGCGAAAAACTCGAAGTTAAACCAAAAACTGCCTTGGCTGGGCACGGTTCTCGCCGCTACCAGTCCGGATCTCATCGCCGCAGAGGCTCGATGGGAGGGTTTCAGCAGCGGCGTTTTCACTTATGCCCTCACCCAGCAGTTGTGGTTAGCCACATCAGCTCATAGCTTGCAATTCACGATGCAGGGAGCCTCCTGTGTGGTGGGTCAAGTGGCGGGTTCAGAGCAGCAACCGCAGCTTATGGAGTTCGACGCGGCCAAAAAGTTAGATAAATTAATTCAACCTATAGAAACTACCTTGATTCAGGATGCGCCTTCCGCCGATGGCGCTGTCACTGCCTATGATGAAGGGAGTAAAACTGGATCGATTTGGCTGGGAGGCTTGCCGCCTCTGGTGTTGCAGTCATATGAGGAAAATTCCCTGTTGGAAGTAGTGCCCCCGGTGGGTGTGGATGAGGGGCGGACTAAATTGTTGGTACGATCGCGTGATGGCTTGACGGCAAAAGTGCAAATCCTGACCCCAGAAACCAGCATTCAACCAGGACAGCTCGTCCAGGAGTACCTGCGAGTTTTGCCCCGTAATATCAAGCTGTCGATCGCCCTTGACCCCAGCTTACAGCGCATCGAGCGCGTCGATGCCACCAGCGCTTTTGCGGCGATTGCCAATGTCTCGCCCGTAGTAGCCGACTCGGGGTCCGCTGATTGCCTATTCGGGCGCGTCCAGGAAGTGGCCCTCGCCCAGATACCGGGAGCCAGCTTACCTGCTTTACCCCAAGGTAGCTACGGCTTATTTTCCCTCGGTCGCACCCTCTTGCCCAACAGCGTGGGGGAAGGGGGCGAAGCCGTGAAAATGGCCGCTCAACGCTTGATTCCCCAGTTGCAAACCCTGCGAGCCGTGAAGTTAATTCGCTTGACGGCGAATGAGGGGGCTTCTCGTCTGGGAGTGGGGGTGACATTAGAAATGATCGCACCTTTAGGCAAAACCCTATTGCAGGCAGTGACTTGGCGCGCCAAGGAAGTGAGGGGATTATCCCTGAAAGGTGCTGTGGGAGATGGGATCGAACCGGGTCAGATTATGTCTCTGTCTCAAGGTAGTCGCATCCGCTATCGGGTGGAAAATTATCGGGAAACACCGATTTACTGCTTGCTGTTTGGCTTGCACAACAGTGGCAGCCCGATCGCCTCCTACCCCTCCTTTTATCCTCCCGAACCCCAAGGCAAACCGACCCTAGAACAAAACCTCATTCCCGGGGGCACCACCTGCACCATTCCTGGGGATATCAGCGAAGGCTCCTTCCCCATTAAAGGCACCCCCGGACTGGCGGAAACCTATCTAATTTGCAGCGATCGTCCCTTTCAAAAAACCTTTTTGGCTTTAGCCGGGGCAATGGACCCCCGTTTAGAACCATCGGGCATCATCACCCTGCGCCAACCTACCACGATCGCCCAAGCCATCTTGCAAGACCTGCAGCAATCCAGTCTCGCCGCTAGTCAAGAAGCTGGCATTTCCTCCGATTACTGGGGTTTGGACGCCAACACCTGGGCAACGATTCCCTTCATCTATCGCGTCGTTTAAACTCAGAAGCGGCAGATGGGGAATAATTGACAATTGACAATTATCAATTATCAATTATCAATTATCAATTATCTCCCTACTGCACTTGGCTACCGTGACTGCGGGGGTCAGAGGCACTGGCTTTGGTGGCAGTCACCGGGGCCTCAAATGCGGATGTTTGACCAGTAGAGTTAGCATAGGGTAAGGGGTTGCCAGCGGCGAGGGAAATCAGGTTTTCTTCCATAATCGATCGGGGAATTTCGCCGATCGCGCTGCCAACCGGAGCGCCATTGGGAGTCAAAAACACAAAATGGGGAATCCCATCGATGCGGTACTTGAGGATTTCCGGCAACCACTTGCTATTATCCACATTCAGCATCACAAAGTTAATCTGGTCTTGGTAATCCTGTTTTAACGCCTCAAGTTCTGGAGCCATTGCCTGACAGCTAGTACACCAATTAGCATAAAATTCCATCATCGTTGGTTTGCCGTTGCTCAGTGCCACCTCGAGGGGGACAGACTCCGCCGCCAACTCTGGTAAGGAAGTGGAAGTGGTATCAGTACGCAATCCCAAGAACAGAGCGACACTGAGGATCACTGCTGCCATGACAATCAGAAAATTTCTCAGAGCTTTCGCCGCTGGTGTGAGAGTCGGTTCTGGAGTCGGTTTCGGTAAATTTGCCGTCATAGTGGGCTTTTGGTGACAATTTATGAAGCAGCGTTTTTAGTTTAGCTGAATCTCTGTGACTCATAGAGGACAAATATTTGCTAAGTTAAAGTAGGGGTGGGTTTCCCACCTGCCCTTACAGGGTTATACAGGTAATCGGGGTCAAGCTGTGAAAAAACGTGTCACCCTGACATTTCCCAAAAATGCCATTCAGATGCCCGTGACATATCGACTGGCCAAGGATTTTAATGTGGCGGCGAATATCATCCGGGCCCTGGTGGCTCCCAACCAAATTGGCAAACTGGTGGTGGAACTGTCGGGAGATATCGACGAACTCGAAGCGGCGATCGACTGGATGCGATCGCGTGATATCGCCGTTTCCACCGTCAGCCGGGAAATTCTCATCGACGAAGAAACCTGCGTTCACTGCGGACTTTGCACCGGGATCTGTCCCACAGAAGCTCTCAGCCTAGATGCCACCTCTTTTAAACTCAACTTCACCCGATCGCGCTGCATCGTTTGCGAGCAGTGCATTCCCACCTGTCCCGTCCAAGCCATTGCCACCAATCTCTAGTCTCCAATTTGATGCCGAGGCATCATCAATTACAACAACTAAAATTTTCATTCCTAGCTCAAAAATATGCCTAAATGAAAATTAATCCTCCCCTTTCCATATTGCTAATTTTCATAGCCAACATTAACCTAGGATGGGTTTTGTCCCAATCAAAATCACATCCTTTAGTCTGGATTATTTCCACATTTTTTATTTTGATAATGGCCGAATCTTTAGCATCCCCTTGGGCTCTAATTAGAAACGTATTTTTTCGGTGGATGGAATCCGATACCAGAGCATTTCTTACCGCAATTTCCACCTCTTTTTTTGCAGTAGTTTTGCTTTCTTGGTTTCACATATCAACCCATCTATTAATATTAGTAATTTCCGCATCTATTGCCAGATTAGACCTACAAACCTCAGCCGTAACCGAATTAAATGCCTTTCTGATTTTAGCGACTTTATCTTTATTAGGATTAGGCGGTGGTTGGCTCATTTATCAAAGTCATTTTTTATTATTCAGCCATTAGACAAACATTCTCTAAAATGAATTCAACCCCAATCAAAACACCAGAGGGCACAGAGAAAGATGCAATCTTCCTCTGTGCCCTCTGTGCCTCTGTGGTTAAGCATGATATTTTTCAGCTAACATGAAGTCCGGTTAATTGCACATGATAACAAAGATTAGGATGATTGAACCGGACTTGACCTAATCAGATGATTAAGCGATCGCTTTCCCCTGACGACGCTTGCTCAGCTTCGTGCAAACCGCACCCAAACCCAAGAAAGCCAAACCTACAGTGCTGGTAGGTTCAGGTACAGAAACACTGCCCTTGAGCGCCACCCCATCATTACCGCATTCTAGAAAAATATTGGCAATGTAATTACCTTCACCAAGCAGCTCCTTACTGAAGCTAAACCCGATCGTTTGAGAACCAACCGCGCCAGAACCAAAGTTGCGGAAATTTAACCCCTGGGCGCTCAATTGCGCAGCACTCAGCATATTGATATTTCCCACTTTCGTGCCCGATTGAATCACATTCATAATCGAGCCAGTGCCGAAATAATCAAAAGCCGCTTGCTTCGTCGCTATATCCGTGCCTTGGGTGTTGGCTTTGTCCCAACCAGAATTGTAATACTGCTGCAAACTGCTGTAACCGTGATTGCTGGTGGCCACCCCAGTAGCTTTCACATTGCTATACACACCAGTCGTAGCGGCTAACGAGTCATTAGTCCCCGCAAAGCGGATACCAAATAGGCTGCTGCTATTGTTAGCCGTGGTAAAATTCTTGTTCGTAAAGTTAAAGAACAGGTCCCCCCAGCCAATATTGCCATCGGCGGCGCTGCTATTAGCGACGCCATTTAAAGGCGTCCCTCCCGTCAGGGCCACGAAAATATTACCTTGAGATTCTTTGACCGCCATGCCCCGAATATTATAGGCTTCACCCCCAGAACCATCTGTAAACGAGTCAATGCCGTAGTTCCAGCCGTTGTAGAGTTGACCAGCGGCGGCTGAGTCGGCTACAGACAGGAGGCAGGTGGTGGCGGCAGCAGCCGCGATTAAACTTGTTAGGTGGCGAGCTTTCATGGTTGCATTCCCTACTGATTCAATTCCCTTCACACTGCTATCATAGAAAACCAATTGTGAAGGTTCAACCCTTGATGCCCCCTATTTCCTTAAAGCTATAGTAAAGATTTTTGCCCTATCTAGGTATAAACCGAACTAAATTTTCAGGGGATTAAATTTAACGGTTTAGGTCTGTAGATTTACGGATATTTTGGGTGTGGAGAATTAAGATGGTGCCCAAGGTCCACTAAATGGATGCAGGAGGTGCGGTGTCTGGCCAGAACGGCAAGGGGTGCAACCGCCGTTGTAAAATTAAACCGAGCCAAGTTTAAATCTGACCCAAGCCATAGCCCCACCAGCTTATTGAGGGCCAAGAGCGCCATCTGGCTAGGAATGTGGGGTATTTGCCGGAAAGGCGGCTGGTGGTCTGTGGGAGAAGAGCCTAGAGGTGGAGATAATGACATCAGAGCAGAAGAATTTGCCAGGAACGGAAAAACAGGGGCAAGTCTGGAAGTGGGTGCGGGAAAACATTCTGATTTTATTGTTGGCTCTGGGGTTAGCTCTGACCCTGCGAGCTTTTGTGGCGGAACCGAGGTATATCCCCTCAGACTCAATGGTGCCCACCTTGGAGATGGGCGATCGCCTCGTGGTGGAAAAAATCTCCTATCGGTTCCGGTCTCCCGAAAGAGGCGAAATCGTCGTCTTCGACCCACCCCCATTGCTACAGATCCAGGGATTCACCAAAGACCAAGCCTTCATCAAAAGAGTCATTGGCGAACCCGGGCAACTCCTGGAAGTCAAAGAGGGCCTAGTTTACCTCAACCAGGAACCCCTCACCGAAGCATATACCGCCGAACCTCCCGCCTACCACTGGGGACCAAAAGTGATACCCGATCGGCAGCTATTCGTTATGGGGGATAACCGCAACAACAGCAACGACTCCCACATCTGGGGATTCTTACCCGCCGATAACATCATTGGCAGGGCAGTATTTCGCTTTTGGCCACCCAACCGGATCGGTTTTCTCTAAAACCAAATTACAGATTACCGCAGTTTCCACAAATCCAGCCCCCAGTTGGGGGAAAACCCCACTGCATAGGTAGATTAAAATAGGAAATGATAAAGCGGTAATCCCCACGAGGTGGGGAAAAAACAATAACAATAAACAGCGGGTGTTAGCAATGAGTTTTTTTGAATCAGAAATCGTCCAGCAAGAAGCCAAGCAAATATTTGAGGACTACCAATCCCTGCTCCAGCTTGGCAGCAAATACGGCCAGTTTGACCGAGAAGGCAAAAAAATATTCATCGACCAAATGGAAGCGATGATGGAGCGCTATCGCATCTTTATGAAGCGGTTTGAACTCTCAGAAGACTTCGCCGCCAAAATGACCGTCGAACAGCTAAAGACCCATTTAAGTCAATTTGGTATGACCCCTCAGCAAATGTTCGACCAGATGCACCTCACCCTCGAGAGGATGAAATCTGAGGTAGAAAAGCAGTCATAAAGGGGAGGATGATGGCTGACGGGGGGTTGACCTTTGCCACAACCAAGCCAACCACAACCAACCGCCCCCCCGGGATAACATCATCGAGGCGGATCGAAATCCGAGGGAGGCCGGAAGTATTCCACCGGCGTATTATACATAGCTTGGTGCATAAAATCCTGCCAAATCGGCGCCACAGTGGTGCCACCCGTAGAGCCTCGTGCTAGGGGAGTGTAATCATCATTCCCCACCCAAACCGCCGCTGCTAGCTGGGGGGTGTAGCCCACAAACCAAATATCCCGTTCTGAAGAGGTCGTCCCAGTCTTACCAGCAGCAGGTCGGCCAATTCGCGCCCGGGTTGCCGTCCCCTGACTAATTACCCCTTGTAGCACGCTATTGAGAGAAGCCGCCGCCCAGGAGTTTAAAATCAATCGGGGTTTGGGAGTGTTATCGAGCAAAATATTGCCGCTACTGTCGGTGACTTGGACGATAAACGTCGTGTCAGAATGCCAGCCATTATTGGCAAAAGTGGCATAAGCACCCGCCATTTCCATCGGCGTCAAATCCACAGCACCCAAAGGCAGGGAAATCACCGGCTGCATCGGACTCTTAATCCCCAACAGGCGGCAAACCTCAATCACTTTGCTTAGCCCCACGGACTGTCCAATTTTGACCGCAGGGATATTGCTGGACAGCTCCAAAGCGCGGCGAACAGTCATCGCCCCAGAAAAGCCGCCACCGTAGTTCATGGGGGAGTAATAGGATGTGCCGTCACGATAGCTCACCGGGGTATCCATAACCGTGGATTCTGGTGAGAATTTCCCCGAAGCAAAAGCCGTGTAATAAACAAACGGCTTGAACGCAGAACCGGGCTGGCGGCGAGCTTGCACAGCGCGGTTGAATTGGCTCTGCTCGAAATCGGCTCCCCCCACCATTGCTTTGACAAAGTGGGTTCTGGGGTCCACCGCTACCAGGGCAATTTGACCTTGTTTGGCGTCATAAAAAGTGCCTTGGTAGTATAGCTGCTGGTGCCAGCGGCGCACGGTTTTTTCCGCCATCCGCTGGAAGTTCATATCGATCGTGGTTTGCACCCGCATCCCGCCTTTGAGGACTGCCTCTCTGCCAAAACGCTGATTCAACTCCTGAACCACCGCTTCTGTGACGTAAGGGAGCTGACTACTGGGAAAAGAAGTGATTTTACCCACGAGCAGGGGTTGTTTTTTGGCCTCGGCGGCTTCTTCCGCACTGATCCATTTCAGATCCCGCATCCGATTGAGGACTAAAGCCTGTCTCTGTTTGGCTGTGGTGTAGCTCACAAAGGGGCTGTAGTCTTCCGGGGCTTGGATAATACCAGCCATCATCGCCCCTTCGGCCAGAGTTAGTTCAGAAGCTGACTTGTTGAAATAGCTCCTAGCGGCGGTTTCCACGCCATAGAGGTTATGACCCCAGTAAACCTGATTCAGGTACAGCTCAAAAATGTCGTCTTTGCCGAAGATTTGCTCTAAGCGAATTGACAACACTGCCTCCGCGGCTTTGCGACTGAGAGCCCGCGTGGGAGAAAGGAAGAGGTTTTTCACCAACTGCATGGTGAGGGTGGATGCCCCTTCCACGGTGCCACCGCGCTCCAAGTTGACTAACATGGCACGCATCACCCCACCAGGGTTAATTCCATAGTGCTGGTAGAAGTGGCTATCTTCAATAGCCAGTACGGCTCGCTTGAGGTTGGGAGAGATTTTGTCCAGGGGCACTACTTCCCGGTTGGCTTCATCGTGGAGGCTGGTCAGCAGCTTGCCGTTGATGTCGTAGATGTGGGTGGTTTCTGTAGGGACGTAGTTGCGCAATACCCGCACATCTGGGAGGTTGCGGAAGCTCAGAGCCAAGCCGACCAGTCCCCCAGCTACCACGGAGCTGGCGAGCATCGTAATTCCCAGCAGGGTTCCTGCCGTGACCTTGCTCACATCCTGCAAAAAATTGAACAGGGGTGCTGAGTCTCGAGGTGGATTTTGTCTGATGGTGTTAGAAGACACGGCGATTTCACTTCCTCACTAAACCAGAGGGAAAAAAAATTTTCAGAGTCAGAGCCACAAAATTTGGTGATGCTCCGCATACCTGTGCCCATCGGGATTGGGCTGTTGCAGGGCGATGCTGATGCGACGCCTAAAGGTGTTCGCAGGTGGCCAAGGTGCTGCCCGGGAGGGCGTTTTGGCTTAGCACCCCCAATGAGTGCCGCCGCTCGCGATCGCCTATACTAAGAATCCATAGGTCTTAAGCACAGCTACCAAGGCGGTGGGAGAGCTAAAGCCCCAGAGATGGGCGAGATGGGGAAGAGGGGGGTACTGGGGAAGAGGGGGAAGAGCCCACCCTCCCCCAGTACCCCTCGCTGGGAGAGATCATGGCCACTGGTAGCTGACTTTACTATAACCATTCTTCTGCAACTGATTATCTTGCCTCATCCGGGATCATCCGGACTTCCTACCAATTGCCAGCGATAGATTTTGGGGACCTGGATATTGGGCATGGTTTGGAACACAGATATAAGATTAATTTTGCTGTGGAATTTTTGCACTTATTATAGTAGGGGCACAGCATCAGTATCCTCTAAGATTGACTATAGAGGGCGCTTCGCCTTAGCCCCCAAGGAGATGGTATCTGGGCTGCTCCTTCTGGGCTGCCTCTGTCTGATGTAGCATGAATCTCTGACATTGGCTTTCTTCATCCCAACTGTTACCACAGCATGACTTCTATCGGTTCGCATTTCACCAATGACTTGTCCTGGCTCGATCGCGGGGTCACGGAAATTTTCCCCCATGTCCCCAACTCCACCGACCCGATCGAGAATTTAACACAGCGACTACAAAGCTCGGAACGCCCCCTGCGGGTTAAACTCGGCATCGACCCCACCGGTGCTGACCTGCACCTCGGTCACAGCATCCCTGTGCGCAAGCTGCGCGCTTTTCAGGATGCTGGTCATGTGGCTGTTTTGATTATCGGCGATTTTACCGCACGCATCGGCGACCCCACAGGCAAATCGGAAGTGCGCCGCCAGCTCACCCCAGAGCAAGTCCGGGAAAACGCCCAAACTTACCTTGACCAAGTTAGTCAAATTTTAGATTTCCACACCCCCGGACGCTTGGAAATTCGCTATAACTCCGAGTGGCTCTCCCAACTAGATTTAGCCAAAATTCTGGAACTACTCGGTACGATGACGGTGGGACAGATGCTGGCGAAAGAAGGTTTTGCCCAACGCTATGAAACCGGCAATCCTATATTCCTCCATGAATTCCTCTATCCTCTGATGCAGGGTTATGATTCTGTGGCGGTACGCGCCGATGTGGAATTAGGCGGGACTGACCAGAAATTTAATATTGCTGTGGGTCGAGATTTGCAGCGCCATTTCGGTCAAACACCCCAGTTTGGTGTCTTGCTGCCCATTTTGCTGGGTACTGATGGCGCCCAGAAAATGTCCAAATCCCTTAACAATTATGTGGGTTTGCGCGAAGACCCACTGACGATGTATTCCAAGCTGGAAAAAACTCCCGATGCTTTGATTAAAGATTATTTTGAATTATTGACAAATCTGCCTTTAGATGCACTGCCGGAAAATCCCCGGGAGCGGCAAAAGCTGCTGGCAGTGGAAATCGTTTCTCAATATTGGGGGCAACAGGCGGCTCAGGATGCCCAAGCCGCCGCCATGACTCTGGTGCAGGGTGATGCTTCTCAAGCCCAAGCGGTGCCAGAGTTTTCTCTGGGGGGGGTGGAGTTCCCGGCGAAGTTATTTTATCTCCTGAGTGCTAGCGGTTTGTGTAAAAGCAGCGGTGAAGGACGCCGCCAAATTGAAGGTGGAGCGGTGCGTATCGATGGCGATCGCATTGATGATATCAACCTCACCTTTACCACCCCCGCCGACCTCCACGGCAAAGTCTTACAAGTCGGCAAAAAGAAATTCGCTCGCCTCGTCCCCTAATCCCAAATCGGTAATATATGCAGGTTAAAAGTTAAATGGCAGTCCTCGATAAAATTATTGTCGCCCTCGATGTCAGTACGGAAGCTGACGCCATATCCCTGATCGACACTCTCCCCCAAGTCAGCTTCTGGAAAGTCGGCTTAGAGTTATTCGTCAGTACCGGTCCGGCTATCCTGGCCTACCTCAAAGCGCGACAAAAACGTGTCTTTTTAGACCTCAAGCTGCACGATATCCCCAACACGATCGCTAGCGCCTGCCGCGCCGCCGCCCGTTATAACGTAGATTTGCTCACCATCCATGCCACCTGCGGACGCCCTGCCCTCCAACAAGCCCAGGCAGCTTTAGAGTCCAGCGCCACCGACCACCCCCCCAAACTCATCGCCATCACTGTCCTCACCAGTCTGAACTCCCGAGATTTAGCCCTAGACTTGAAAGTACCCATAGAACTGCCAGAATACGCCCTTCATATGGCATTGCTGGCACAAGAATGCGGTTTACCTGGTGCCGTCTGTTCCCCCCAAGAAGCCGCCCAGTTGCGGCAAGTATGTGGCCGAGACTTTCTCCTCGTTTGTCCTGGAGTCCGTCCCAAATGGGCAGCCGCCGGGGATCAACGCCGCGCCATGACCCCAAAAGAAGCACTGCGGGCGGGCGCTGATTATCTCGTCATCGGACGCCCCATTACTGCCGCCGATGACCCCGCCGCTGCCGTGGACCGCCTGTGCCAAGAAATAGAAATTTAATCAGCTATGTGGCAGGGACAAAGATTATTTTTACTTCTAGTTTGCATAATTAGTCCCTGGTGCTATCCTGTGGCTATGGCCAGTACCCCCAAAGCCTGCGGTGATGACTTGGAAAGCACGATCGGGCAGATGCTCCCCCAACTCCCCGCTTATGCCAACCGCGCTTTCCACCGCCGCCGCCCCCCCCAGGAACCCTATACCCCCACCTATGTCATCCTGGCGGGAAAGCCTGAGTTTGAGCCCCTCCCGATCGGGGACTGGGGGACGGGGGGGAGTGTGGGGAGTGTGGGGAGTGTGGGGAGTGTGGGGAGTAATCTTCCCCCTCTTCCCCCTCCTCCCACCCCTCTCCCTCCTCCCCCTCTCCCCCCGACTCTCCCGGTCCTTCCGCCTTATCCAGTGGATATGCGGGTTCCCCAGTGGAGCGGCGGGACCTCCGTCCCCCGATCGAGCGAAGCCGAACCGCCATCCCCCAGTCCCCCCAGGGTCCCCACCGGCGAGACGGGCGAACCACAGCAAGCCTTTATCACCACCCTGGAGCGACAATATACCCCCAACGGCGTAGTATTTCTCCAGCGTTTCCACTGGCTGTTTTTGACGAAAGTGGCTGATGGCTGGGAGTTGGTGCAGATGTTTTCCATCCAAGGACCGACCCAAGCCGGTCAACCCCCGACGCCACCAGAAGAAAGCAGGGATAGTTTTATCGGGGAGGCGATTCGCTCTTGGTTACAAGATTGTCGCTCTCAGAGTCAATAGAAAATTTTGCTCAATTCGCAATTCTTATTTTGCTCTCCTTTTCAAGGGAGTTTGCGGGAATCAATTCCCTTGCAGTTGGTCTAATTTTGCCCGCACTGCTTTCATATCTTGCCACATCAACCATTTAGGAGAACCTTCAGTGCGGGCGGGATTGCGCAAGAGATAGGAAGGATGGAAAATCGGCATACAAAGTCTTCCTTGCCATTCCATCCATTGGCCACGAATTTTGGTAATGCCGCGTTTATCTCCGAGTAAACCTTTCACAGCGGTGGCACCGGTTAATAAAATTATCTTGGGGTTCACTAGGCGAATTTGTTCTAATAAGTAAGGCTGACAGGCGGCAATTTCAGCCGGGGTGGGGGGGCGGTTATTAGGAGGGCGGCATTTGCAAACGTTGCAAATATAAATATCGGTTTCGGGATTAAGTTCTACAGAAGCCAGAATCTGGTCTAAAAGTTGTCCCGATTTCCCCACAAAGGGTAAACCGGTTTCATCTTCGGTTTGCCCAGGAGCTTCGCCGATAATCATAATTGAGGCTTGGGGGTTGCCTCGGGAGATAACCGCTTGAATGCGGCTACTGCCCAAAATACACCGCTGGCATTGGTGACAGTGGTGGGCCAGTTGTTCTAGAGTTTGATAGGTGCCTTCCGGGATGGGGATATTCGCGTCTCTGGGAATGAGTTGAGCCGTTGAGTCTGATGGGGTTATGGGGTTAAGCCCACTGGGTTGAAATAGGTTGAGCTGTTCGGGTTCAGACATAGTTTAGGAGAATTCTCATAATTTTGGGTCTATTTATGGCAGCACAGGAGGTTCATGGAGAATGAGACGGTTGCCTAGGGGGTCTCGGGCGTAGATTTCCCGCCCGTGAGCGGCGATTTGTATGGGGTCAGTTGGGGGATAACCCAAAGCGGTTAGATGATTTATGGCTGCTTCTAAGTCGGCGACTTCTAAACATAAACTCATGGCTCCGGTTCTTGCTGGTATTGGGGCAAACTCCCCCAGATGAGTCTCTTTGGGTTTAAAAATCCCCAACCGCAACCCAGTGAGCTGAAATTCTCCATAAATGTTAGGGATGTATGGCTGGGGCTCTTGACCGAGTAATTGCGCGTAAAACTGTAATAAATCTTCACAATTAATCGCGGCAATGGTGAGCAACCCCGCCCGATATTGCTGGTGGCGCTTCTGGTTGACCATAGCGTGATATATGGGTGAGGAGGATTGCTTCGATAAAATATCATAACTTATGGCGGTGGTTAGTGAAAGGTGGCAGCTAAAACCCTAAAACCACAAGCAGTTCCTATGTTTTCTGGGGCTGATGCCTAGATTGGTGATGGTATGGGCAGCACGCGCACTCCCAAAAGGCTGATTTGTGGTCAAAATCGTTTCACTTCGGTTAAAGTATGATGATAAATTACCAAATTTACTCGACTAGCGATGACTGGAGAAACTCCTTTACCATCACGATATCACCAACTGCGAGAGTTCCTCGATCGGCAAAATTGGCGCGCTGCCGATCGAGAAACGAAACGTCTGATGTTGCAAATTATGGCTAAGGAAACTTTAGGTCACTGGACAAGTGCTGATTATCGCGAGTTTCCTTGTGAAGACATCCAGATTTTAGACCAACTGTGGGTTAGCTCTAGTCGGGGGAGATTTGGCTTTTCTGTACAGCAGCAGATTTATCAGAGTCTCGCTGGTCCCAACGTGATCAATACGGCTATATGTGAAGCGTTTGGAGAGCGGCTGGGGTGGCGGGTTAATGGGAATTGGTTGTATTATAACGAACTCAGATTTTCCCTCCAAGCACCCCCGGGTAATCTACCTTGGTTTGGTGTGAGCAAACCCCCGGCGAATAGTTTAAATCTTTTAGAAAAGATTTTTGTAGAAACTGCTGATTTTTTAGATGTATTGACTGGGGGTACATCTTATAAGGATAAAGGAGAATGTCTCATGGGAGGGTCTTTATATTTTGGGGCATTCTCCGCTTTTACGCTAAAACGGTGCAATTTGTAATTGCCCTAAAAATGTGATATCGGTCATATCAATGGCACAGCCAAAATATCGCGGTTATTATATTGATGAACTAATGAAAAATCCGTCAGCAACCTGTGATTACCGCGCCAGGGGGAATCCATCATATAGTCATTTCAAATAAGGTTGAGCCAATTATGTAGTAGGGGCGATTCGCGAATCGCCCCTACATTGGCACCCTTACCCCTAAATCCGGGACAAGATCTATCTCATTATCATTTGAAATGACTATAAATCTGTACCTCACCAAAATGTCAGTACATTACAGCTTGTTCTGAAAAAATGTGATCCATCTTCCAAGTCCCTCTCCCCCTCTGGTCGAGGGATTTAGGGTGAGGGGGAAAAAATGGCTGTACTAATTCACTGTTGAACAAGCTGTAATCGTGAACACTTAGCAAGGGGAGGGGAGATTAAAGATGGTATCGGTAGTCTCTGATGGCGCTGTTGTTGGTTGTGGTTTAGGCTTGCTTGAGCGCTCCCGATCGCTTTTGAATAGTGGCAGCCTCACGGTAAAGGTGGTGCCGCACCCTTCGCCATCGCTTTCTGCCCAAATCCTACCCCCGTGCATTTCTACTAAGTGGCGGGCGATCGCTAAACCCAAACCCAGTCCCCCGTATTTTCTAGTGGTGGCTTTTTCCGCTTGGCGGAACATCTCGAAAATACAGGGCAAAAAATCAGCGCTGATCCCGATGCCATTATCCTTAACTTGAATGGTAGCGCAATAGCCAGTAAGAGCCAGAGTAATTTCTACTCGCCCTTGGTCAGGAGTAAACTTGATGGCATTAGACAGGAGATTAGATATCGCTTGTTTCAGACGGGCAGCATCAATCTCGATTTCAGGGACGTTGGGATCTAAATCCGTATGAATCGCGATGGCTTTCTCCGCTGCTGCCGGACGTAAGGTATTAATAGTTTCTTCAAGCAATGAAGCCAGATTGACCGTCCTAATATCCAGATTCAGCTTACCTTGGATAATTTCTGAAATATCGAGTAAATCCTCAATTAACTGCATCTGTAACCGGGCTTTGCGCTCGATCACATCCAGGCCGTGGGCGGTTGTGGCGGGGTCTAACTTGCCGTCTCGGCAGAGCTTAGACCAACCTAAAATGGCTGTCAGAGGCGATCGTAATTCGTGGGAGAGAACTGCCAAAAACTCATCTTTCATCTGGTTAGCAATTTGGGCTTGCTCCAAGGCTTGTTGGGCGCGGACTAATAGCTGGGAGCGCTCTTGCTCCACTTTTTGCCGATCGGCCATTTCCTGGTGTAGTTGTGCTAAAGTCTCTAGTCGCTCGCCATTGCGCTGGTTTACCATCTGTTCCCAGAGGTCTTTGTCCTGCTGCAATTGTTTCTCCGCCTGCTTGCGCTCTGTAATATCCGATAAAACACACACCGCCGCCATTTCCGTAGTCTGTATCGTTACGGGATTTTGGCACAAGCGGAACCATCGATCGCCCACAGCCACATCAACACAGCCGTGGTGAGTCTGTCCTAGTATTTCGCCGTTAGCGACTCTACCATCCTCCTGATTCCACGGCACTAGCTGCCAATAGCTGTAGCCGATAATCTCTGATAATGGCTTCTTGACAATTGTGGTAAAAGATTTATTGCACCGCAAAACTTTGCCATCGCCATCGATCGCTGCCACCGCATCGCCAATAGCATCAAAAGTAATTTGCCAATCTTGACCCCCTGCTCTTCCCGCTGCTTCCGCTTGCTTCAACCGCAGCAGCCACATACGCGACCCTCGCGCATTTGGCCGAGAGACTAGAGACCTAGAAGGGAATCTCTGACTCGTCCATATCGCCATAGATGTGTCCCCGTCCGTCACCAAATTAACCCTAATCTGGCCATGAGCGATTCACCTTTTCTTTCTCGCCCTAACATGGCCGCTATGGCGAGCCTCGATTGTCCTCACTCTTTAGACAACACCCATACTGGATACTTTTTGCATACATAACACTTTTTCTCTATTATAACAGAAATCGCATTCAAATAAATTAATTTTTCCTAAAGAAATTACCTATTCTTCTACCCCCAAAATACCCGCATCTTATTTGAAGATTAATTTTTTTCATCCCTGGCTGATTAGCCATAAATATCCAGCTCAATCAACCTGTAGATTACCTCGGGATTCTGTATCTGTGATTCTGGGGCTGATGCTGATATTGATGATGCAGGCAGAAATCAGCTTGATACAAAACTTGTAGTTTAGCCAATTATTTAATCATAAATTCATCAAACTTGACTACAGATGAGTTAGGTTGGAGCGTATCATAATAATAACTGCTAACTGTGCCAGCACCAGTATCTAAAATGCTAAATGCCGTGATTTGATTACTGGCAATATATGGCATCGGTTCCCCCTGCTCATCTAGCAAAGGGGCAATATTTGGCAGAACCGGAGGTAAGCTATTGGGATTGCCCGTAGCTGTGTATTCTTCCTGATAACCGTGGGGCACCGGTCGCCGCCTTTTCCCAACGTAGGCGTGGTAAGTATTACCCACATTAGAACTTTCTAAAAAGTGCATGCCACTGGGACTAATAAACCGATTCCATAAATGAGAATGACCATAATAAACTAATTGGACGCCTGCGGCTTCTAGTAGGGGCACGACATCACGGATGATATAATCTTGGGCTTTCGGGTATTCATAGCGAATCGTAATTCGCCCGGTAGCATCTTGTTCTAATCGCTGTACGGGGTTGGTATAAGCGGGCATAGAATTTTCACCGAGGGAATGGGGGGGATGGTGAAACATGACGATTTTATATTTAGCCTGCTGAAATTCGGGACTATTTAGCTCCTGCTGTAACCAGCGGTACTGCTCGCTTCCCTGGGATATAGGTTCAAAAATATGCTGACCCCAGCCCCACATTTCTGGTTTATTCAGTGCATAATCTGGTTCGCGATACTTGCCTTTGGTCTTGTCGCTTAATCCATGAGGACGCCACATATTGGTGATTTCTAACACCACTAAGCGTAGGTCACCAAAAGAAACTGCATAGTATTTTTTACCCCCTGGAGAGTCGGTGGGAAGGGAGAAAATTTCTTCGTAAGTATCGGCATTAAAAGAATTATTATGCAGCCAAGACTCGCGGACGAAAGGCTGATTGTCTGGGTTGATTTCTTGGGCTTTTTCCTGGTAAATGGCCTCAGCTCTCTGGAGGGGGAAAGCATCGGCGAATTGGTCGTTGAGAGGGGCGGTCATGGAAAAGCGGCCCATGACTTCGTGATTGCCGAGTGTCGGGAAGATGGGGGCATTTTGGATAATTTGGCCGCCATGATAGGTGGTGGTAATGCCATTTTGCTCGATCGCCACCCTAGCGCGACCTTGGAGACAGGGGAAAAAAGCACCGCCTCGCTTATCGTCGAACCACTCCGAGGCTCGATCGGGTATATTGGCCAAATCTCCGGCGTGGAAAACCGCATCCACTTGGCCCACTGTCTCCACCACTTTCTGGAGGTTAGGAGCCACCATCGGTTTCACCTGGTGATCAGAAGTGAGGAGAATTTTTAGGGCAGTTCCCGGTAGGGGAGTCGGAGCGAGGGAGAAAGTCTCGCTAGTGACACTTAAACCATCCTCGCGCACGCTAGTAACGCGATAGGGGAGGCGCTTTCCAGGGGTTAAATCGGTAATTTCCGCTTCGTGGCGCCAGATCTCGCGCTCTGTGGTTTGCTGGTAGAGAGTGCCATCTGGGTTCCCTACAGCCAACATCCCCAAATTAATCTGAGATTGGGCGTCCTCTCGGGTGCGGCTCAGTTTAATCGTGGTAGCACCAACGATTTTTTCTAAGTCAGAACCATATTGCACGGTATGCTGGGCACCGGGAAACTCGGTAAACCATACCACCCGCACGGAGGTGGGGGTGGGCAATTGCAAAAAGGGATCTGTGAGTAGTCGGGGGGCGAAAGTCATGGTGATAATGGTGTTGCAGAACAAAGCGACGAATGTGGCTACCAAGAAGAGGGAGACGATCGCCCACAAGTGGCGGGGTGGCCCAGACGGAGGTGGGAAGGCTTCCGGAGCAGGAATCAACATCGTTGTTACCAATTGATAATTGATAATTGATAATTGTCAATTAATAATTAATAATTATCAATTGTCAATTGTCAATTGATAATTGTCAATAATCATCACCATCAACTCATCTTATGACAGACAGCCAAGTCACACCAAAAGAGCTACAACCCCAATTCCTATTCATCACCGACTTGGATCATACCTTTGTCGGTGATGCCGATGCCTTGAGGGAGCTACAGGCGCTGCTGCGCCAACACCGGCAAGCCTACGGCACTAAGATAGTGTATGCTACCGGACGATCGCCGCAGCTTTACCGGCAGCTAAAAGCAGAACAATCTTTGATCAACCCTGATGCTCTGGTGACTTCTGTGGGCACAGAAATTTACTATCAAGATCCCAGCGATGTTGCCGATCGGGAATGGTCTGCCATCTTGGCTCCCGGTTGGAACCGAGAAATCGTCGCTGCCACTGCGGCAGAATTTGCCGAATTAGTCCCCCAACCGGAGTCAGAACAGCGTCCCTTCAAACTTAGTTACTATATATCCCCGGAGCTTGCCGCTGGGATTCTGCCCAAAGTGGAATCAATCTTACAACAGCAAGGCTTAAAAGTAAAACTGGTGTACAGCGGCGGCAAAGATTTAGACTTCCTCCCCGAGAAGGGGAATAAGGGGCTAGCGATGCAGTTTTTAGGCCAACATTGGGGCATCTCCCCAGAGCGTACCGTCGCCTGTGGCGATTCTGGTAATGACATTGCCTTATTTTCCGTGGGGTCAGAAAAAGGCATCATTGTGGGCAATGCCAAATCGGAATTGCGCCAGTGGTATGCTCAAAACCGGACACCCGAAATTTATTTGGCTCAGGCTAACTATGCTCGGGGTATCGTGGAAGGGTTGAAATATTTTGGTTTCCTGTAAACGGCGGTAAGATGCTCAGCTATCTGAAAGGCACAATGGTGGGGGTACAGCGTCAGGGCAATCGCACTTTACTGATTCTGGAAGTAAACCAAGTGGGGTGTGAGGTGCAAATTCCCTCCCGTTTGGTGGCTGAGTTGCCCGAGGTGGGGGAACCAGTGCAGGTGTTTGCTCACTTGCAAGTGCGGGAGGACCAGTGGGTAGTGTATGGGTTTGCTAGCTCGGCGGCGCGGGATTTGTTTCGTCAGTTAATTAGTGTCAGCGGGATTGGGGCGCAATTGGCGATCGCCCTGTTGGATACCCTGGCACTACCGGATTTAGTGCAGGCGATCGTCACCAGCAATCACCAGGTCCTCGCCAAAACCCCCGGCGTCGGCAAAAAAACCGCCGAACGCATCGCCTTGGAACTGCGCACCAAGCTGGCACAATGGCAAGAACGCGCTTTCACCCCCACACCAGGAATTCCACCCCAATTGCAAGAAGACATAGAAATGACCCTTTTTGCCCTGGGATACAACGCCCAAGAAGTGATGAACGCTTTGGCGGCGGTAGGACGAGACCCCAATTTATCCCCAGATACCGATGCTGGGGAGTGGATTAAACGCGCCATTGCTTGGTTAAGCCACAATTAGGAACCAATTGGGCGCACAGACTTGAGAGTTTGACCGCTAGTGGGCTATAATTGTCAATTGTCGTATTTGACAGGAAACCAAAAACCAATGGGTCTGCCCCAACAGCGCAAGCAAGAACTCATGCTCGAGTATCAAATCCACGAAACTGATACCGGCTCCGCCGAAGTACAGGTGGCGATGCTCACCGCTAGAATCAACCAGTTAAGCTCCCACCTAGAAAACAACTCCAAGGACCACGCTGGACGACGGGGTTTATTAAAGATGATCGGGCAACGCAAGCGCCTGCTTTCTTATATACTGAAGCAAGACCGGGGGCGCTATCAGGCTCTGATAGGCCGCCTGGGCATTCGCGGTTAGGTTAACTAGGCGCGCTTTCCGAGCGCGGCATGAGTACAATTATTTATGTCTTCTGAGCCAGAAAGCACTCGCTTACCATTTGAACCGGTGCGGCGCAAAAAATTGACCAAGCGCTCTGACAGCGCCAAGAATGGCCGCACCGACGCCGCCACAGCCGCCAAGAATGATGTTGGCGCCGATGGCGCAGGGCAATTGGGTGGGCGCGCCGATGGCGCGACTCGCCGAGATACCAGCAATAAACCTCACGCGCCAAAATCGGCTCCCCTTCAGGAAACCGCTATCCCCGAAGTAGTCAGCCGCCGGATGATCTCCCGCATGGCGGTGTTGTCTGGCATCCCCACCACTGTGGGGATATTCAGTTTTTTGATTGCCTACGCGATCGTCAGTAACGGATTGATGGAACTGCCTAACACGGCAGTTTTGCTCGTCAGTCTGGGCGGCTTCGGCTTGGGGGTATTAGGACTCAGCTATGGCGTCCTATCCGCATCCTGGGATGAAGAAGTTCCCGGTAGCCTCCTCGGCTGGAGCGAGTTTACCAGCAATTTCGCTCGGATGAGAGGCGCTTGGCGATCGGCCAGGAAAAAAAATCAATAGTCATTTGGTAATTGATAATTGATAATTGATAATTGATAATTATTAATTGTTAATTATCAATTATCAATTATCAATTGTTAATTAACTTTGGACAAAGGACAAATATATGATCATTGTGATGAAAATCGGCACTCCCGAAGCCGAAATCGATCGGGTTACCGAAGAACTGCACAGCCACTGGAATCTGACACCGGAAAAAATCGTCGGGCGCTACAAAGTTGTGATCGGTTTGGTCGGGGACACTGCAGAACTAATTCCTGAACAACTCCAGGAAATGAGCCCCTGGATCGAGCAGGTGTTGCGCGTAGAACAGCCCTTCAAGCGCGCTAGTCGCGAGTTTCGCCACGGCGAAGCCAGTGATGTTATCGTCAACACACCTCTGGGAGTGGTGCATTTCGGCGAACACCATCCCCTGGTCGTGGTGGCTGGCCCCTGTTCCGTGGAAAACGAAGAAATGATCGTGGAAACGGCGCGGCGGGTGAAGGCAGCCGGGGCCAAGTTCCTCCGGGGGGGCGCTTATAAGCCTCGCACTTCCCCCTACGCCTTCCAGGGACATGGGGAAAGTGCCCTCGGTTTGCTGGCAGCGGCTAGGGAAGCTACGGGTTTGGGAATCATCACGGAGGTGATGGATACGGCGGACTTGGATAAAATCGCGGAAGTGGCGGATGTGATCCAAGTGGGCGCCCGGAATATGCAGAATTTCTCCCTGCTGAAAAAAGTGGGCGCGCAGGAAAAACCGGTGTTGCTCAAGCGGGGTATGTCTGCCACGATCGAAGAGTGGTTGATGGCGGCGGAGTATATTTTGGCGGCTGGCAACCCGCATGTGATTCTCTGCGAGCGGGGCATTCGCACTTTTGACCGTCAGTATGCTAGGAATACCTTAGATTTGTCGGTGGTGCCGGTGTTGCGCAGTCTGACCCACCTGCCGATTATGATTGACCCCAGCCACGGTACGGGTAAGGCGGAATACGTGCCCTCAATGGCGATGGCTTCGATCGCTGCTGGTGCTGACTCGCTGATGATTGAGGTCCATCCTAATCCCAGCCGCGCCCTGTCTGATGGTCCCCAATCTCTGACGCCGGAACGGTTCGATCGTCTCATGCGTGAAGAACTTCCCCCCATCATTAAAGTCATGGGGCGCTCTGGGGAACTCGCCCCAGTGCCCGCCTGATTTCCTAATCTCAGGAACAAACAGTAACTTTTTCACATATATAAGGGAAGTTAGGATTTTATTAAGGGCACGGCATCGCCGTGTCCTTAATTTATATAAAGGAAAGATAAATGTTTAGGTATATATAAACAATACCCGGTCTCTCAATCGGGCGGCCTCCCGGTCCCACTGTCTCCTATTGGCTTGTTTTTTCTAGAGCCGCGATCGCCTCTAAGTGATCTCCTACTTGCTGTAGCAGGTCTTTTAATTCAGGTAGGGACTCTAGCTGTTCAGTGTTGAGGGCGGGATTATTGCGGACACATCGCTCCAGCTCATTAACCTTGTGGTGGAGCTGCTGCGCCAAGCGCAAGGCATCACGACCGATCGCTACCAACCGCTGCTTTTGATAAAACTTCAAAGCCGCGCCCCGCAAAACTTGTAATGTCGCTTCTTCGCCATTGTTTCCCGGCATGATCCGCAAGCGCAACAGCAAATCTTCTTGCTCGTAGCGGCCCGGAATTTCCACTTGTTGGATTTGTCCAGGGGGAAATAAAGGCACGTTAGATAGCTGCTTCAGTGCTAAAATTACCCCGGCAAACACCGGTAAGGGCAATTGATCCAATACCGACTGCACCACACCATCTCGACTCCAGAGAATTCGCCCTTGCTCAGGTTGCCGCTCAAAGTATAACCGTCCGATACCCCCCATTACCACTCGACCCAGCAACTCTTGCAGTAGCTGTTTGGGAGGCAGATTCGCAATTTCTGCCAAAGGACTGTCAGGATGGGATACTCCTACTTGCAAAACCGGTAAGTCTTCCCACAAGATTTCATGTGTCTGGATTCTAGTTCCCCCGTCTCCTAGTTCCGGGAGACTCGGAGAGGGGGGGACGGGGAGAGGGGGAGACGGGGAGACGGGGAGAGGGGGAGTATTCCCCTGGTCCCCCCGTCCCCCAGTCCCCCCGTCCCCCAGTCCACTGGTTCCCCAGTCCCCCAGTCCCCCAGTCCCCAGGTCGGTGAGCGAAGCCGAACCGCCGTCCCCCAGTCCCCCCGGAGGCAAGCTGGGTACAGGAGGGGGTGCCAAGGAAGAAGCTCCCGGATATAGATATTGAGTTGAGCCGGTGACTCGATCGTCTGCGGGTTTCCTCACCACTGTGGGTTTAGGATTGCGGGATTGGCTGTAGTTGAGGTAAGCCGAGAGAATTGATTTATGGGTTTCTGGTTCTAGGCGTTTGGGCACCAGAGAGCAGTTGATATAGCCCAAAATTCGCCGCACGTATTCCAAGGCGGCGGCGTCCTTCGGATCTACCATCCCCAGGTGAAGGCGGCTGCCTTGAATGGATAAAGGCAGCACTTCATGGTACAAGCAAACTTCAAATGGCAGTACGCTGTCGATTAACTGGAAGATCTGCTCGGATTGATGCTCGGAATTCATACCGGAATTCATTTCCGCAGTCCTACACTGGTTCGATTCTGATGGCATAATGGGCATAGCCAATAAATATAGCTAAAAATTAGCGATTAGCAATTAGCAGTTAATTGATAATTGCTAATGATTGATGGTCTTTGTTCTCCCCCATCACCCCAGATGAAGCTCTATCCCTGAAGCCGATCGCATAATCCGGGGAGTTGGTGGGTTTCAGCCCCAAGCGCTTTCCGATTGGTGATTCCCTCTGGCTGCCCTTCAACAGTAGCCGATGTGTTAACTTTGCCCTCAATTGGTTAAGGGCATAGGAATTGCCGTTTCGCCTGTGCAAAAATCACAGGCACCGGCTCAGGGATCAGTTGGTGCCTGCCAGAAAAACCTGTTTGGGGATGTTGCCGAACTACCCATCAACAAGTCCGCCAATCTTAATTTCTGGTTAACCATCTGTAATCGCCAGTCCTCCGGAGATAACACAGGATGGGTATAGTGTATCAACGGAATATGCCACTATATATGACAAAATACCTGTTACTCGGGTGATATTGGTCACTCAGAGGTAGCGGGAGGACGGGGGGACGGGGTGACGGGGAAGAGGGGGAAGAGGGGGAGGAGGGGGAAGAGGGGGAA